>JACRAI010000069.1 GCA_016213425.1 archaeon
AAAGAAATTCTCACAAAATTGAAAACAAAAGAAAGATACACTCTCGAAGATGCTATTTTTGTCTATCATGCAACAAAAAATAACCTTGAAACTTTTTATTTAAAAGATGGAAAATTAGTTAGTGTTGGTGTTGAAAAATTTAAAGGATTATATAATTCATTGAATGAGTATTGCAGTGATATAATAGAAGAACCTTTAGGGTATGAAACGCCTTATGTTTCTATGGGACTTTTTGGAGCAATAGCTCACAGTGTTGGAGTGGACCCCGAAGAAAGCTCAAAAGTTTTAGAGTACAATCTGCAAGAAATAACTGGAAAAGAAATAAAAGTTCCAGAAAAAGACCTAATTTATCCTAAAACTTATTTTGGTGTTTGGTTGGGTTTGCTGGCGGGCATTATGGCACCTGCACTAGTGAAATCTCTAGTAATGTCATATACAAAAAGAAAAAAACGTGAAAAGTTGGATGATAATATCGGTTTTGTTAACCTTATCATTGGAAATGCAGGAGTGGATATTATTCACCCTTACATTTTTTGGGGAAGATTATTCCTGCCTGTGCTCACTGAAATAATGGTAAGTAAAACTAAAGAAAACGTGAATAAAGAATGAAACTAAAAAAATTACTAGGAATAGGAGCACTATCTTTGCTAGGAAGTTGTGGCAGTGTTAAAGAGAAATTGCCTGAATATCCTAAAATGACTTTTGAACAAAAATTACAATATCACACTCAAGATAATTATTTGAATTATGAAGAAGCTAAAGATTTATCGAATTGTTATGAAGCAGAAAGCAAGAATCCTTCAGATCAAGGAATAAGAATTAATATTACGGATAAAAAACTATTTTTAGATAACAAATTAAATAGAGATTTTCCTGGAATAACATCTGATCGCAATTATAAGATCAGTTAAGATCCAGAAACAAAACTCTCCAAAGAGTATCAAGAAGTAATTAAAATTTATATTCAAGGAGTTTTAGAACTTGACAAAGATTCCGGAGAAAAAGCATTGCTTGAAAAAATAATTAAAAAAGATGACTTTACTATTAAAGATGCAGTACAAGCAATCGATCTTGGCAGAGGTTACGGCGGCGATGTATTTATAGGGGGCCACAATACTGTTGAAAAATTTAAAATTTTTGAAAAACCTTTAAAGGATTATTGTATTGCAATAAAAAATAATGATGTGTACGCTCACAAAAACCGTTATGTTTCCATAGGTCTTATAGATCCTGTTATAAACTGGATGGCGTATAACCCGAAAACTCAAGCAAAAAATTTAGAAGAAATGATTGAAAAAAATATTGGAAGAGATATTGCTGTTCAAAATAAAGCATATTACCCTAATACATATTTTGGTGTTTGGTGGGGGGCATTAATCGGCTTTCTAGCACCTTTAATAGTACAAATAATGTGCCATGCGTATACAAAAAGAGATGCTGAAGAAGGGGATGCAGGTTTCGGAGCACTAAATGCAGGCGTTGGGCTTGCTTTCGATTTCGTGCATCCATCTGTTTTTTTTATAAGAACTGGCGCTCCAGTTGTTTGGAATGTTCTTATGGGTAATAGATGAAAAAGGCAAAAGAAAAATATAAACTAGCTAAGATGTATCTCAATTATATCTTTGTCTTCTAGTTCTCGATCTAGGCTTTTCATTACTTGTCCTTCAAATTTGGCAGATGGGCCCCATACTCTTGCGTAACGGAATTTTTTTACGAAGTCTCGATGCAATTTATCACAAATATCTCTTATCGTGCTGCCTTTTTTTATTATCATTGGTTCATCCATATCTGGTTTTTTGTTTATTTCTTTTAGAAAAACTCTCATGAATTTTAATTTTTCATAGATTAAATCTCTTAATTCTAGAATACCTTCTTTTTTTTCTGCACTAATAATTAAGTCAGGTTTTACTTGTGCTGCTAACTTAACTAATTCTTCTTTGCTAACTAAGTCTGCTTTTGTTATTATTGTTATTGCAGGAATATAAACTCTGCTTCCTTCAAGCACGTCAATTAATTGATCAATTGTTAAAACACTTCTGAAAACTACGTCTGCATTGTTGAATCCTAACTCTCTCAGTATTGATTCAATGGTTCTTCGATCGAGTTTTTGTTTTACTGTGCTTCCTATGCTTAAGCCACCTTTAGGCTTTTTCTTGATTTTTACTTCCGGTTTTTGTTGATTTATTCTTATGTTTGCGTCAAATACTTCTTTTTTTATTTTTTCATAATGCTCAGGATACAATGCGTCAACAAGTATTAGTATTAATTCTGAACTTCTAAGTATTGAAAGAATTTCTTTACCTCTACATCTGCCTTTTGATGCGCCTTCTATTATTCCGGGAAGATCAAGAATTTGAATTTTTGCATGCTTATAATTCAAAACTCCTGGAATTACATCTAAAGTTGTGAAAGCATAAGCTGCAACTTCGGATTTAGCTCCTGTGAGCACATTTAAGAGAGTGCTTTTTCCTACTGAGGGAAAACCTAACAATACTACTGTTGCGTCGCCGCTTTTTTTAACTGCAAATCCTTCACCTTTCTTTTTTGAGGCCTGTCGTTTTTCTATTGCGTCTCGCAGTTTTGCAATTTTTGATTTTATAACACCGAAATGAAACTCAGTAGCTTTATTGTACTGCGTTTTACGCATTTCATCTTCCAATACTTTAATTTGTGCTTCGTAATCTACCATTTTAGTTTGAAGTTTGAAGTTTGAGAACAAATATTCATTTATGCTGCAAACCACAAACTGTGAACCGCAAACCATGAACTAATAGGGTAATATTTAAAAATACTGTTTCAAATCACCCTTTTATGGTATTAAATAATTGGCCAACAGTTAATATTGGAGCATACTTAACAACACTAGTTGTGACTGCTTTAATTGTACTGATAGGATTTATTATTGGTAAATTAGTTAGAAGACTTAGTCAAAAGTTCTTGCATGAAGCAGATCTTGATAAGTTCATGAATAAAATAAACTTCAAAAGCAGTGTTGAAGAATTCGTTTCTAGAACTCTGGAATATTTTGTTTATTTTATTACTATTGTTATAGCAATTGACAAACTTGGTTTAACTACCACTATGTTATACATTGTTTCTGGAGCATTTTTGTTATTTATCATGATAGCATTTTTTTTAGGAATAAAAGATTTCTTTCCGAACCTAATCGCGGGACTTGTTTTAATGAAAAAAGAAAAAGTGAAGAAAGGACAATTTATTAAAGTTGGAAGTGTTGAAGGAAAAGTTGAAAATGTGGATTTTATTGAAACAAAGATTAAAACAAAAAATGGAGATTTAATCTACGTGCCAAATTCTTTGCTTTATAAGCAAGATGTTGTTGTAAAAAAGGCTCGGTCCTAAATGCAGGTTAGCTGCCTAAAGTCAAAGCAGATTTAAACAGTAATCAAGCTGACAAGAGGGTGGGCTCCTTCGGAGAATGTCAGCTATCCAACAAAAATATTAATTGCTTTGAAGCTGCTAACCCGAACGAAGTAAGATTTAGGACCGCGCCTGTAAAAAAGTAAAGTTTATATACATTTAGGCCTGTTTAGTACTTAATGAAAAAGCTGGTGGTCTTATTACTTATTTTGTTGATTCCTTCAGTTTTGGCTCTATCAAGCCAGCAATGGATTAATACACATCAATTACAGCAAATTTCTAAAATAGGAACTAACTTAAAATTTGAAGTTCATGACGGTTCAGGAAAAATAGTTAATAGAGATCCTAACGTTGGAGAAAGCTTCACACTTAGTGCTGATGACGATTTTGTTTGGAGCAAAGTCCTAGTCTATCCTGATGCCCCTTTAGGAGTTATAAGTAATTTTGATCTTAATGTACAACAAATCTCACACACAGTGCAAGTTGGCACTGCAAAAAAAGTATGGTATCAAAGAAGAGGAAGACCAATATTCGCAAATTATTACACGAATTCTGGAGTTAGCAATGAAGTTAATACAACTGGCTGGAAACCTCAAGATTATCATTTAACAGCATATACATGCACAACTAACAGGAATCAGCAATGGCAGAGCACAGGAGTGTGGGATTGCTCTTGGAAAGTATACACATTCACTTTAAAGGGAAAAGTTGCTCCAGCGGCTACAACAAATTGTGGAAATAATAAGTGTGACATTAATGAAGATCCTAATAATTGTGCCAAAGATTGTCCTGATGCAATTTTTTGTGGAAATCACAGGTGTGATCCTGGTGAAAACTTAAATAATTGTGTTGAAGATAGAACTGCTTGTTGGGATTTTGTTAACTCTATGACCCATTGTCCTAACATGTACACTAATACAAATGAGCATTGTGATCCTTTAGCAGCGAATAATAAGTTCATGAATCCTTGGACTAAACCTTTCCAAACACCTGTTACTTGCCAAACATTGGGCTTTAAAGGAGGACAGTTGGATTGTTTGCCTAACTGTTTAATCTCGACAAATAGTTGTTATAATACTGTTTGCGGGGATAATGTTTGTGAAACTGGAGAAACACCTCAAAGTTGCGCTCTTGATTGCATGATAGGACCTTTGCCTAGTAAAAATGTCGCTAATTGTATAACTCCTCCTCAGCCTCAGCAAAGCGTATGGAAGATAGATACAAATACAGTTTTGTGTCCTGGAAAATATAAATTAGATAAAGGTGTAGAAATAAACAAACAAGCAATATTTGACTGCAACAATGCAGAAATTGAAGGAGATATGTCAGGAAATAATGAGCAATTTCATATATTTTCAGATAATGTCGAATTAAAGAATTGCAATTTTGTAAATTTATTGATCACTACAGACAGCATAGTTCAAGGACAGCCAGGAGCGTTAAATGCCGGTCCTTTGAGGTCTAATATTAAAATTAATAATAATAACTTCAAAAATTACGCGTACATCATAGGAGCGATAGCTAATGGAGAGATAAGAAAAAATTATATTCCTGCATTTCAATTATATAATGGTGCAGTAAATAACGATGTTAGCGAAAACAAAGGAGTTGTTTTAGTAAGGTTAAATTCAAGGGCTAACAATAATAAGATATCAAAAAATGATATTGAAAAGCTAGAATTGTTCTTTAATACAGAAAATAATATTATAGAAAACAATAAAATTAAGTTGTTAACGCTAGGTTGGCTTCTTTCGTTCACGGGAGCTGCAAAAAACAAAATAAGCAATAATGATATAGAACTTTTAAGATTGCGTGAAGGATCAAACCAGAACAGTATAACAGAGAATAAATTGAATAATTTAGTTTTTGAAAAAGCATCAAGTAATACAGTAGAAAAAAATACAATAAATGCAGTATCCTCACAATACTTTGCATTATTAATTCTAAACATAGGCAGTGATAAAAATAAAATCGAAAGCAATTCATTTAATGGAAATAATCTTGGAATTATAGGCATAGGACTTGAAAGTGATGAAAATGAATTCTCAAAAAATAGCATAGAAAACACAGACGTAGGTGTACACATTGTTGGTCCTTCAAGAAAAAACGATTTTTTCAGAAATAATTTTATTAATAGCAAAACAAAGCACGTTGAAGATGCAACAACGTTCAACCAGCATGAAAAGAACTATTATAGTGGTTTTTCAGATGATCCTTCAAAATGCAAAGATGCAAACAATGACTCCCTTTGCGATGATCCATACACCATTACTCCTGCACCCGCACCTAATTATGGACCTGTTGAAGATAAATCACCAAGTAAAATAAAGAATTAGTTTAGAAAAGTATTTAAAAAGAGAACGACTGAGTATATTAAAAAGGTGGTAAAGTGAAAAAAATAATTATTCTATTTGTATCAGTACTGTTATGTTTATTTGTTGTTAATGCCCAAAGTTTGGGGCTAAATTGCGGTCCAGGAGGTAAGTGTGATCCTGGTTTGTTTTGTAATGACATGAATATGAAATGCTGTGACAGCACCACTGGAAGCTGCACTGCACCTCAACAACCACCACAACAAACAACAACCCCTCATACACAACAACCAAGTACTATTGAGAAAATAATGCCTCCGCCTCCACAACCACCAACAACACAATTACCCCCTTCATTTATTGAAAGTTACTGTGGTGATGGAAGATTAGATTCTTCTAGAGAGCAGTGTGATGGTTCAAGTCAAGAAGAAGCAAATACTGCTTGTCCGTTAGGATATTTTTGCACAAAAGAATGTCAGTGTAAAGCAGAAAGCTTGACAAGCGCACCAGCGCAATGTCCTGAAGAAACCATACCTGTTAAAGAAGGAGATATGTTATATTGTTATAGAATTCCTCAAACAAAAGAACCAGTATTATCCTCTCAATCCTGCACTCCAAAAGTTTTCTATATACCTGCAGGAGAAAAGAAAACAGAGTTAAGATTTAGTCTTCCTTGGATTCCTGAAAAAGCAGAATTAACAAAAGGAAGCAAAGTTATTCCAGTTAATTTTGAAGGTCAAGAATTAGTTTTAGCTTTAGAAGAAGGAGATTACTTAATGAGTGTTTACAAAGATGGAGAAAAAAATGATTTGCCCGTAAAAGTATTGAAATCTTCCCCTGAAGAACAAAAAAAAGTAGAAGCTCCTGAAAAAATAATGCCTCCAATAGATGCAGAAATTGTTGTTCACGCTCAAAATGATGATGAAGATCAAGGAAAAATGTTAACAGCATACTTGAAAAATTTAGGTATGAATGCAGTATTTAGTGATGCAAGAAATGTTGAGGCTGTAAGCAGTGCTAAAACAATCATTTTTTTAGGAGGATATTTAGCTAACAATCTTGTTGGTAAATACTTTCCTGACATGAGTGAAAGCTTATATAATTTGAACAGTAATCGTTTTGTAAAACAAGCAGGAAATCAATTTGTTATGGCTTTAGCAGGCTGGTGTGGTGACGCAACAAAAGAAGCAGCTGAAGAATTAAGCAATGAAATGAGTTATGAACTTGAACTTTCTGATAAAGAAGAAAAAACAAAAGATGCTAGAGATGTTTTAAAGAGCACAACAAAAAAGATTGGAAGCAAAAAAGTTTGCATGCCTGAAGCGCCAGAATTGCTTGAAAATTTAAAATCTGGAAGAAAAGTAATTTGTCCAAACGAACAATTGTGTGAATCTGTTTGTGGACTAAAAGAATTAGAACTTTATGCAAATGATCAAGCATATAATGATTTCGGAGTGTCTTCAAGAAAAACAGCAAATTGGAATGGAAGAGAGTGCAGTTGCACAATTTATTATGAAGCTAAAAGTAAGGAAACAATTCTTTATCACAATTCTAGAATGCCCATTAATGTTGAACGTTATTGCGCTAAAAAAGGAATAACTAGTTTGAGAGA
This sequence comes from archaeon, assembly GCA_016213425.1. GTDB lineage: Archaea > Nanobdellota > Nanobdellia > Woesearchaeales > ARS49 > JACRKG01. The sequence goes on from JACRAI010000069.1 coordinate 7,303, forward strand.
GGATATTCGTGAAGCAGAAGAAAATGCTAAACAAAAAAGCAGTCAAAGATATGCAGAAGCAAACATAGTTGGCAAAACAAAAATAATTAATGATATTTTATCACAAAGATCTTGTGACGGCAACGCTGCTTGCAAAGAATACTGCAAGTATGAACTTACTCAATGCAAAAACGGCAGAAGAAACAGAGATTTCCAAAGAAAAGGTGGAGAAAAGCCTTACTATGATTACCCTTCAAATGCGTGTGCAGGATACAACAAAGTTAATGCAGCGTATGACCCTAGAGATGCATCTTGTAGCTGCAACTTTTTCGGCGATGAATACGAGTACGGAATCGATCCAGATTACATGAATCCTTCAATGGTAAATTATTTTTGTGAAAGAGCAGAATCAACGCAAGAAATACCTGAACAAAGACCAGTTAAAAAAATAATGCCTCCGCCTCCACAACCACCAACAACACAACCAAGCACTCCTGCAGAGCAACCATCAGATTTACCAGCACCTAGAGGTAGAGATATAAGCAATACACAACCTGCAACTGAATTATGCAGTGCTGAAGAAGTTTGCAAGTATCAATGTGCGCTAAAATTGAAGTCAAACAATCAAGGATTTAATGAATACAATTACAGACTAGAGAATTCTGCTTGTTATTGCACTCTTTTGTTAAAACATGGTGATGAAACAGATCAAACAAGTCCATTAAATCCTATCGCACCTAGTGAAATCCAAAAATACACAAGAGATGCAAGATTATGCACTAAACTTAGAAGTACAGCACAAAGTGCATTAAGTGAAATGGGTTTAATACATAATGCAGGTTAATTATCTTTTTTCTATTTTTCTTGCCAAGTAAACTTCTGTTAAGAAAGCAGTTATTCCATCTTCAACAGTTAATGATTTTATTTTTTTGATTTCTGGAATGTGATCTTCTAATTCTTTATTTAAAGTAACTTCTTCAACAACATCATTAGTTAAATCAAAAACTGCCTGCACTACTTCAACTGGCTCTGCCCAACTAGAAAGAAATTGCACAATATTATACTCTAATACCCCGAAAGGTTTTGCATTACTTAATAATTTTGTTAAATCAAAAGAATTTATGTCATGATATTTAGAATCTTCTACTAGTAAACGATACTCAACACTAACTCTTAAACTACCTTGAACACTGCTTATATCACCTTTACCAAACACACCAATTTTTTGGTCAGGCAAAATCAACTCATAACTTCCAGCATTAACACCAACCCCACTACTGTAAGATAAATTGTGAACACCAGTTCTTTCTGCATTCAAATCTTGATATTTCAAAACTTCTTTTTTTGCTAACTCAACAAATTCATCTGGATTTACCATACTAAAAAACAAATTAAACAAGTATTTAAAGATTTATGTAAAAAAAAAGAAAAAAAAAGAAAAAATTTATTTTTTAATAAAATCTCTAACTGCGGGATGTCCTTGAGGTCTTGCTTTAGGGCCTGTTTTGTAGTAAGTTTTAGTTACCATTGGACCCCAACTGTAAGTACCTTTTTCTTGTCGCACTGCTTCAATGGATATCTCCCCCAATTGAACACCTTTCTTCAAATTATAGTAGATGTTCTCCCTAGTGCACGGTGTAAAGATTTCGTTGTATAACTTGTGGATTTTGTAGCCGTATGCAGGTCCTGTGACCGCTAATATCTCTATTATTCTCTGTCGTATTTCCGAATGTATAGGTCTCCCCCTTAATCTTTTCTCCATAACTAAGAAGGAATAACAAAAGATTTATATATCTTTTGAATATAAAAAACAATTATGCCTTTGAAAAAACAAAAAACAGCTAAGAAATTTAATTTTCAACAAATAATTTTAGGTATAGGAATTATAGTTTTGCTAGTTGCTTTTATACTTTATGGACTCGAAGTATTCTTCCCAACACCTCAATATGATCAATTTTGCGACTATAATAGCAAACCAAGACCTTATTACGAAGAACCAACTCTAGAAATATGTGAAAAAGGAAATGGTAAATGGTTCCCTAGAGAAGGACCTTGTCCTGCTACAATAGAGAAAGCTCCCTGTCCTGCAGGCTATTGTGATTTTGATTTTTACTGCAGAAAAGAGTTCGACAAAGCTCAAGAACGCCAGTCTAGAATGATTCTATTATTAACAAGCCTCATTGGTGTTGGATTAATAATCGCAGGATTATTCGTTAAGATTTCAGTAGTAAGCAGTCCATTAATGATCGGAGGAATAATTGTATTCTTCAGAGGAGTTATTGGTGCATGGAATTTCTTATCGAAATATTTACAGCTAGCATTGCTAGGTATACTGCTTGCAGTACTTCTTTGGGTAGCTTACAAAAGGTTCGGAAAGAGCAAGTAACTTTCGAAAATATACTCAACTTCAATAATATTTAAATATTAAAAATTCTTTATTAGTTATATGGGCGTAAAATATGTTTGTGTGGAATGCGGATTTAAAGGTCAAGGCAGAAAGTTCCCTCCTAGATGCCCTTATTGTGCTAAAGCAACAGGAATAAGAGATAATTCTATGGGTGAAGCACAAAGAGATATAGATGAATTGCTAGATCAGTAATTTTTTAACGCAGTTCTTGTTTTGCTAGATTCTTTGAAATATCAAATCTTTATATACTTAAGGTCTTTATTACTCAATAAGAATCCTATGAAAAATAATAATCCGGATAAAAGGTTGAATGAAAATCTAGAAGATATTGTTAGTTCTGAAAAGAAACAATCTTGGGGCGACTGGCTGAAATATCAAGTTACACATCAACCAAAAGTTTGGGCTGTTGATTACTCTTTAGGAACAGTAGTTTTTAATCCTCTCATGGCACTAAACGAAGCAGCATGGGGTATGCATGGAGATGAAATATTTTGGACAAGATTATACGGTTCTGGAATAGGTGCAATAGTTACAAGACCATACACTATTGCTAGAGATTTATGGCTTCCATTCTGCAAGATCACTAAAGAAAGTCCTAAATGGAAAAGAATTCTTGCAGAAACTAGTTTATCTGCAGCAGTCAACTTGCCCATTTATTTAAAATCTTTAAGTTACAGCGGAGTTGAAGATGAAAAAAGAAAATGGATCGCATTAACAGGATTCGCAATGGGAGTGTGCATGGCAAGTACGTATGGCAAATTGCTTGATAACTGGAGAGGTTACTGGAACATAGACCCTGCAATAAAAAAATGAAAGATGACTTGTTGAAATTCCCAGATAATTCGTATTTTCAATTAAGAAAACAGTCCTATGTAGTTAGGAAAAGTCAAGAAGCGGGAGAAAAAGATATTGAATTTTTTGTAAAAACTGCAGATTGTGAAGGAGTTTGGTTTTTTAATATTGAAAAATCAACATGGTATTTTCCAGAACAAGAATCTCATAAAGAATTCAGCGAGCAGAAAGGAGTGATTTACGAAACCGGCATGTCAATAGATTCTGAATTATTAGAAGGAAAAATGATTTTTTACCACACACATCCTGAAATTGTTGCTGAAGATGTAATTAAAAAAGGAAAAATTCCTAAACTTACTCCTCCTGAAAATTTGAAAAAAGAGGAAAAATTTCAAAGACTTCTAGACCAAGAAATGGCGCTTTCACATCTCTGTTTTCCATCGCTTCAAGATTTAATTACTTTTACAGAATTAAAAGATATATCAAAAAAATTATCTAGTTTAGATGCAAAAATCTTATCTCCTAAAGGAGTTACATCTTTTAAAGTTCTGAATCGTTCAATATTTGGCGAGTATAATTCTTTTTATGACAACTTGTGGACTGTTCTAGAAAAAACAGGATTGCAAATAGAAGAAAAACCTGAAGGGATAGAAATTTATTCTCCAATATTAGAAATTTGTGAAGAACTTAGCAAATCTTTTCAGAATAAATTAGAGTTATCTTTTCAACAAACAAGTCTAAATTCTTTATACATACCTGGTTTGTAGTTTATGGTTCATAGTTTTTGGTTTTGAGAACGACACAAAAAACTCCAAACTAGAATAATTACTCCCTAAACTTATTACTATACTCAACATTAAACACCCGAGTTACTTTTGGACCTGGAAGTATTGGACTGGGCAGTATTTCATAATCTTGAAAAGAAATTTTTAGTTCGGGAGCCAGAGGAGAATATGCATATCCTGGATAAGAACGTCCAATTAATTCTTCAACTTTTTTTAAATCATCGTGATCTTTAAGATCTTTTCTTGACACTGGACTCATTGCTAAGCATTTTAAAGCAGTGTTGTGCTGTTTATACCAAACCATGAAATTCTGATACCACTGGCATGCATCTTTCACATTCAAAACGCCCACTCCTTTTTTAATTAGTTCACAATACTTGTAATTGAATCCTTTCCATTCTTTTTTACCATTGTTAGTTAGCATTTCTTCTTTTTCAAGAACTGGCTTTATATCTTTAAGATAGGTATAGTTTTCTTCAAATATACCGTGATGCTCATTGAAAACTTCCATATGAAGATCCCTTAATTCTTCACCATTAAAATAACCAACACAACAAATACTTACTTCAAATCTTAATTTTTTTCTTAAATCTTCTTCTTTGTTAAACACTTGCTGGTAAAAATTATCCGTGAAAGGAACTTGATTTACTACAAAAGCATTCCTGAAATAATCACTTGCAGGCCTAACTAACTTGTCAGGAGTATGAATGAAATCTACTTTAAACATTCTATAAAGTTCAGATAATTCTTTAAAAACTTCATTTAAGCTGACAGGTTTGTCAAAAGTGCCTTCCAAAGAAATAACTCCTCCAGTTAAATTAAATATTTTATTAGACTGCCCAATTAAAGAATTGTAAACCATTTTTTTATTCTTAGTGATTTTTTCCTTTATATCAAACAAATACTTGCCTTTAAGTCCGGCATCTTGCTGTCGAGCATGCAAGTAATTAACCATAAAATTCAAGTCTTGATCTGTTTCATTTACAAAATCGCTTTCAGTGATTATTTTTTTAACTAACATACAACTCATAACTCTCCACTCGTTTAAAAACATTATTGATAAAGTTTAAATACTTAAATACCTAGAAAAATTAATAGATGATCCAAGACCACATCAACAATATAAAAAATGACAAATACTGTTCTTGTTGCGGCAAAGCCATTCAATACGGAGTAAGCACTGATTTTAAT
>JACRAI010000070.1 GCA_016213425.1 archaeon
TCAGAGAACAAAAAAGACATTACGAAGGAATGTTAATCGATTTTGAAATTAAAAAGAAAGAACTAGCAAGTAATTTAGTATTATTAGACCAAAAAAATCAAGAACTAGACCGGTTAAATCCCGACTTGCTCAAATCTTCAACAGAGATCAAACAAAAAACTGAAGAACTTTCAAAAATAGAACAAGAAAAACAAAAAATTAATGAGTTAAACAAAGAATTCTCTAAAACAAAAGCTTTAGTGGGCTTAAAACAAAAGCAAAATGATAATTATGACATAGACGTAAACAAGTTATCAGAACAATTAATCAAACCATTAAAAGAAGTAATAGAACCAAAAAATATTGAAGAAAAAAAAGAAGAACTTTTAAGAATGCAAAAAAAGAAAGAATTAATACATAAAAGTTTAGTAGAGGCTAAAACAAACCAAGAGCATTCAAAAAAGATCATTGAAAAGTTAGAAAAACTAGATTCTTGTCCTCTTTGCCTACAAAATGTTCCTCATGAGCATAAAGAAAGCATAATTAGCAAAGAAAAACTAAAAGTTAATGAGCACAGCAAAGTTATAATCCCAAACGAAAAATTATTATTAGACTTAATTGAACGAGAGAATTTAGTAAAAAAAGAAATAGACGTACTTAACTTGCAAAAGCAAGAATTTATCAAATTCACAGAACAAAAGAAAAACTTAGAAGATAAAAAAAGACTTCTAGAAGAATACAAAAAACAAAATGACTTGATAAGCAATGAAAAAGTAGAATTAAAGAAAAAAGAAAAAGAACTAGAACAAGAAATTAGCAAATTCAGATTTTTAGAAGAAACTCATGATCGAAAGAGAAAAGAACTTGATTTGTTTAAAGAAAAACAAAAAGAACTATTAATACAACAGGCAAGAATTAAAGAACAAATAACACATTATCAATTACAAAAATTAAAGCTAGAAAAAGAAATAGAAGAAAAAACAAGTATTTTTGAAAAATTAACTAAATCAGAGATTTATGAAGACTGGTTCAACACATTCTTTATACCTTTAACTGAAACGATTGAAAAACAAGTAATGGGAAGAATATATCATACCTTTAACAATTTATTCGAGAACTGGTTTAACATGTTAATTGATGACGAATACTTAAACGCAAGACTTGACGAATCATTCACTCCATTAATTCAACAAAATGGTTATGAAACAAGTGTTGAATTCTTGAGCGGTGGAGAAAAAACAGCCTGTGCGTTAGCGTATAGATTGGCATTAAACCAAGCAGTCAACAATGCAATAAGCACCATACAAACAAAAAAATTACTTATTCTTGACGAACCAACAGATGGATTCAGCTCTCAACAATTAGATAAAATGAGAGATGTACTAATTCAATTAGAAGCAGATCAAGTAATACTAGTAAGCCACGAAGGAAAAATAGAAAGCTTCGTAGAACACGTAATGCAGGTAACTAAGGAAGGGAATATGAGTGTTGTTAGTGGTTCAAGGTTTGAAGTTTGAGGTTTTTTTATATATTTCACTTAATTCCTGTGATTCCATCAAAATCTCTGTCAAAAGAATAAATTTGAGTAATGCCCAATCTCTTCATAAGCGCCAAGGCTAAACAATCATTGATTTTTTTGTTCAATTTTAGTTTAATATCGTGAAAAGCTTTTATCTGCAATTAATTGTCCTTTGCAATAAATTTTTCCTTTTCCTTTAATTCTTCCAGTATTATCTATTTTTCCTTCAACATGTATTTCTCCATCTAACATTCTTTCTCCAGTGCCTCCCCAAGTGTTTCCTTTAACTATTATTTTTCCTTTAATCATTTCTTCACCAACCCAGTTTCCGCAATCACCTATAACTGTTAGATCTTTCACGTTTTCGAATCCGATATCGCTCAATTTCTCTTTTAAGTGTCTTGTGTGAACTTCAACATTTTCATCTTCACAGTTATTTACTAATGCCGATAAAAAAACACCCGATACATGAAAATATCTATCTTTCTCATATTTTTTAAGAACAATAGAAAAATCTTTCACATCTTTAGCGCTTATTTTTAAACTTTCAAGTTCTTTAACAGCCAAATCATATGAAGAAGGTAGAATATGCCGGCCTAGAAGATGCCATTTTTCATATATTTCACACATCAAGTCCAGAACAGGATTGTTTGTTATTTTAAGCTCTGTTTCTTCAACAACTTTTTGTTCTTCTAAATCTTGCAAGTAATTTTCTAGATTCATCTTATTCTTACACCGTTCTGGTATATATTTCCTTCACAGCCAGTTCCTATACCTTCAATGTATCCGTTAACGTTTATCACTCCTGTTGGACGCATCATAAGTCCTGTTTGATCTCCTGCATTACCATTAACAATTATTGTTCCTTCCTGATCCATACCAGTATAACTGCTTACGTTTCCATTAATAATTATTCTCCCCTTCTCCTTCTGCCCCAGACCAGTATAAGCTTCTGTGTTTCCGTAAACAATTATTCTACCTGTTTGAAGCCTTCCTAAGCCATTTCCTGGATTTCCATAAATTAACAAGTCTTTGTTGTTCAGAAAGCCTAACCCGCTCATATTTTTTCTCCAATCGTAATTAAAAAGCATTATTTTAATCTGCTCGTGTTTGCAATTATTTATTAAAGCAGACAAGTACTTTCCTATATAGCTGCAACTGGTTTTCTTGTAGAGTTCAGGTAACTCTATGGTGAAATCATGCACGTTTTTTGCTGAATACTTAATCCCACTCAATATATCAGAATAAAACTCATATGCGTCATAAGACTTTTTTCTTGCAAAATCTTTTGAAGCGGCTTTCAAATACAGTTCACATAAAAAATCAAGATTATGGTGCCTGTTCACTTGTGATTTTTTTTCTTCAGTAAAGCCTTGTTTACCTAGATTGTCCAGATAATAGTTTAAATCGCTCATGAAGTGTAGTTCTTAGCTAATTTTTTAAACCTTTTTATTTACTATAACTTCAAACTCAGAACTACAAACTTCAAACCACCAACCACAAACTACCTTCATTTCCTATGGAAAAGGGAAGTTTTAAATATTTTGTTACCCAGAAATAACTAAAAAGAGGCAGCGAAAATTTGTTATTTCAAATTTTCTGGTCTTTTTTTTGCTAAAGACAAAAAAAGGTGTATGAAAAAAGAAAAGTCTTGCGGTGCAGTTGTTTTTTGTGGCAACAAGTTCTTAGTCATACGGCACCATCACAACTCAAATTGGGGCTTTCCTAAAGGACATATTGAAGAAAGAGAAAGCGAAGAAGAAGCAGCTATACGCGAAATTTGTGAAGAAGTAGGGTTAAGAGTTGAAATGTTACCTAAATTCAGGCAGGAAATTGTTTATTCGCCCAGACAAGGTGTTGAAAAAACAGTAGTGCTTTTTTTAGGAAAAACAAATAGTGAAGAATTATTGGTAGACCCCGAAGAAATAGCTAAATACAAATGGCTAGATTACGGACAAGCATTACTTCAATTAACTTTTGAGAACACAAGGGAAGTATTAAAGAAAGCCAGAGAATACTTAGACGGATAATTATTTAACAAATTCTACGTTGTCAAAACCTTTAAAGTCGCTATCGCCAGTTAAAAAAATCAACCCATTTTTCTTTGCGTAAACATAGCCTATACAATCCGTATATGACAAACCATTTTTTTTATTGGCTATTTTTAATTTCATGGCATCAAGAAGAACATCAATTTTTATTCCAACAATACTTCCTTTTAATTTATCATACTCATTTCTTGCTTTTCTTTCATCATTAAAGTCTCTCAAAATAATATAAGTAACTTCTGCCAAGTTGAAAATTGTTGTAATGATCACACTGTTTTTAAATTTTGCATACGCAGGATTTTCTCTCATTAGCTCTATTAATGCGTAAGTGTCTAAGAAATATCCCACTAATCCCACCCTTTTTTTACTTCTTTTATTATTTCAGCAGTGCTTCTTTTCCATTTCCAACCAGGAATATCCCCGAAAATATCTCCCGCTTTAGGCCTACTTTTTATTTCTACAACTATTTTTTCACCTATACTTATGTTTTCTTTATCCACAATTTCTTTAGGAATTATGATTCCTATAGAACTGCCCCATTTCTTTGTTTTACAGCTAATCTCGATCACCATCCTATTAAATATAACTTAGTTATATTTAAGTTTTTCCTTTCAATTTTAATAAGTTTCAGTTTTTTAAATGTGTTTTGTATAAAAAGTTGAAAAAACATGCAATAAAATTGAAAAGTTTTCAAAAAAACTGAAGGAATTTCAAGAAAATGCCAAATTTATGAAAACTTTTCAGGAAAACTGCAAGATTTTCAACTAAATATTTATGAATCTCCTTCAACAAGTGATTTTATGGCATCTAGAAAAGGAATAAAAACAACATTAAACTATTTCCTGAATATACTACAAAATATTGTGCTGTCTTTTTTGAAGATCCGGACAGAATTAAACTTAAAGTAATGTTCTTATGATTGTGCATACATTATATTAGTTTGTGGTAAAAATTTCACAACAAACAATGCTGGCTTGTTTCAGCCTGGTATTTTTTGAATAAGAAAAAAACAAACTAAAAAACTAGGGGTTAAGAAAAAATCACAACTTGTTTTTTCTACACTATGTGAGAAATGCTTCATCACCCGCTGCAATAATGTGAAACTGGTTTCCAGGAGTGATGCTCGGATTTTACTTCTTGTTTATAATTAGGAAACACATTTGAAAGTGATGGTTCTGTTTTAAAACTTTCAGCTATATGCTGCTTTAACGGAGTAAATGCTTTGGCAGCTTTTTCTAAAAGAGAAAGAGACTTTTCTGCTTCTTCAAGCCAATCCGAAAATCCTTCTCTTTTTGCAGCTAGGAACCTATTTTGTTCTTCGATAATCTCTTCTTCACAGTTCTCAATAATTTCAGCCAAAAAATTACCAAATATTCTACAAGGTAATTCTCCAAGCGATCTGTTTATGTTAAATGGTAAGACTGCTTTCTTTGCTTCATCTTCTTCTATTGTTAAGTATTTCACTCCGCTGTCTGAAACATTTTCTCCGATTTTTGCACCTTGAAAAAAAGCAAAAGGAGTAATATCCTGGCGAGGACAATCAAATGTAAAAAAGCGCATATAGTAAACTAAATGGTGATAAATTTATTGTGTGAGGGGTGTTGTGTGAACAAACAAAA
>JACRAI010000072.1 GCA_016213425.1 archaeon
ACAGGCAGTTAACAATTGCAGGAGGACTCCCAAGAGTATTTGATATTGGTCCTGCTTGGAGAGCAGAACAATCACATACAGTAAAACACTTATGTGAGCACCGTGTTTGCGCAGTTGAAGTTTCTTTTATTAAAGATGAGAGAGATGTTGAAAGAGTTGAAGAACAAATAGTTATAAGTGCGTTAACAAAAGTTAAAGAAAAATGCGGTAATGAACTAAAAATTTTAGGTGTTGAAGTAAAAATACCTAAAGCACCATTCCCAGAATTCTGCTTCCCAGAACTTTATGATATTCTTGCAAAGAAGGGAAAAATACTTCCTCCAGGCTCAGACATGGACACTGAAGCAGAAAAAATATTATGGGAATACGTGAAAGAAAATTACGACTCAGAATTTTATTTCGTAAACAGATTCCCTTTCAAAATAAAACCATTCTATGTAATGAGAGTGGATGATCAACCAGACCGAGCTAGAAGTATAGACCTCTACTTTAAAGGTTTAGAATTAAGCTCAGGCGGACAAAGAGAGCACCGGTATGAAAAAATTCTTGAACACCTTAAAGAAAAAGGAGTTAGGCCTGAAAGCGTTGAATGGTTCACTAAATTCTTCAAGTACGGAGTACCTTCACACGGCGGGTTTGCGATAGGTATAGAAAGAATCACGCAAAGCTTATTGAACGTTGAAAACATAAGAGACTGTGTATTATTCCCTAGAGATCCAGATAGGTTAGTGCCGTAAGAAGTACTATAATTGCCTGAACCTGAGTTTTTCTTGTATACTTAGTAAATACATTTTAACTTTAGAGACGACCGCTTGCTTACTTCTTGTGCTAAAATGTTCTTTTCTACTCTTGCAAGCGGAAATTTGAGGCAGCGAAGCTGCAAATCAATTTCACAGAATACATTACAAGCACTGCGCATTTACTTCGCACAGCATTCCTTATCAATTTGAGGCTTTAGCCTCCCCTAGTTAAATTTTAACACCACTTATAATGCGCACTCCAGTACAACAGAAAAAATAGTTTCCAGCTTAGATTCTAAAAATAAAATAGCGAAAATATTAAAAAGTACAAAAATTAAAGTGTTTTGAGGTGATTTTATGGCTAAATCAAAAAAAGAAGCTTCATGCAAGTCCTGCGGCAAGCAAAAATCAAGCTGTGAATGTGGATCTTGCGGCGATTGCTGCGGTTGTTAAAAAGCAACTGTTTTTTTATTTTCTTCTTTATCTACTAGAATTATTTTATTGGCCAAACCCAAACGTTCTTTTTTAACTAAAACCAGTAGAAGCATTAAGGTATGAATAAATTTAAATACTGGTTTTCTTTTTATAAGTAAAAAAAAGATGGTGAAGAAGAAATCTAAAGAAATGAATAAATGGCTTAAGCTAGTTTTAATTTTAGCCATAACTTTTCTTTTTATTGCAGCAATTTATGAATGGGTTGTATGGGATGCGCAAAATAAAATTAAAAAATTAACTGGGGGAGAAGAAATAACTTCTTCAGAAATTGCTTTAACTCTTTTAACTCAAGTAGAAGTAAACCAAGCAATAAATTTAGAAGGCTCAATACGCCCGCTGCTTCCTCAATTGAACGATAAAATAAGTGAAGAAGATGCAGAAAAGTACGGTTATGAAGATTTGGTCGCAAGGCTATTTATTAGCAAACAGTCAGGAGATCTTCTAATTGAAGATGTGCTCACCCTATTCAAAACTGAAGAGCAAGCTAAAAATTTTTTAAGACTAAAATCACAAGAAGCAAAGGCGAAAATAACCAAGTCATTTAATGAAACTATACTTACTTCTTACTCTACTTCTAAAGGAGACGAAACTAATCCCCCAAGTGCAACACTAAGATTTGTTATTAATAATTTAGTTGCAAAAATAACAGTTTATGGAGGAAATCCAACAATTGACTACACAACTCCAGAACTTCTTGGCGCTCTAATCATACCTCTTGCTACAAAGCAAAAAACAAAAATTGAACAATTACTAAAAGGAGAATTACCTGGCTCAATAAATATATATGAAACAAACATGGCGCTTAATAATTTTCCAGACAAGCTTTCTGGAGCTGAACTTATAGGCATTGTTCCAATAACAAAAGAAGAATGGCTTGGAGAAACACGCAAGCAAGAAGAAAACAAATTTACTGGATTCAAGAGTGGAGCAATGGGAAGCTTTAAATTATCAAATATGCCTGAACACATACTGAATATTGTGATCATGGAATTCGAAAGTAAAGAAGATGCATTGAAAGAACAACAGGCATTCTTCACTGAAGGGGTCCATTTAGAGGATAACAGTTCGGAAGCGCTAGAACTACCTAAAACATTGAGTGATTTCAGTGTTGCAAGAATTAGCGATACAATAGCGGAAGTTCAATCAGTAAATAGAGTTTACTTATATGATATATCAATTTTTTCACCTTACTCAGAATTAGATAAAAATAATGCAAAAAAAAATATAGCTAAATATAGTGAAGAAATATTTAAGTAGAAAAGTTTTTAAACATTTGATATAAAAAAGAATAAAATACGAGGTGATTTTTGTGATAAAAAAAATAGGGAGTGCTTTATTGTTTGTTATCTTCTTAATAGGTTGCGCGCAAAATGCAGGTTTAGAAGGTTACCAGAAGTATAATAATGATAATTTCGATATAAGTTATCCTGGAGATTGGAAGTTTTCAATTTTAGAAGGAGGACTTATTGCATTTGCATCACCACAAGAAAATGCAGATGATACTTTCGTTGAGAACTTGAATGTATACGTTTCTCAAGCTCAACCTGGCTTGACTCTAGATGATTATGTCACTGCAGGATTAGAGCAATTAAAGCAAGTTCTTCCAGGATTTAAAATGCGTGAAGTTAAAGAAACAACTTTTTCAGGAAATCCAGCTAGAGAACTAAGTTATGAATCAAATAGCGAAGGTGCTTCGTTAAGATTGTTTCAATTGTTAGTTATGAAAAACAACAAGATTTTCACAGTGACTTTTGTTGCAGAACAAGCAAAATATGATGCTTATTCAAGTCAACTAAAAAACATTTTGAATTCATTCAATCCAAAGTAAACAATATGAAACATAATTCAATTGTTCTTTTTTTTATTTTATTTGTTGCACTGGTTGGAGTGGCAGTCATATTTGCAAGTTCTTCCGCTAAGATAAATATCTCTGGCAAAGCCAGCTTTATAGAATCCATTCTAAACTGGATAAAACCGGTAACTGAAAATCAGGAAAAATTCACGGAATTACCAAAAGAAGATTTAAAACGTGAAGAAAAAGATATCATTCCAGAAGAGCCAGCTGCCAAAAAAGAAATAGATTTATCGGTTGTAGGAACATGGAGACCTTACACGCAAGGAATAGTTTATGATGCTGGAGCAAGCAATGACATTAAGAAACTTTCAACACGAAGATTAACAATAAGCGAGGATGGAAGTTGGGAATTTGGATCTACAGGAACTTGGGAAGTAAAACAAATTGAAGAAAATGACTGGAACAAGTGGGCAATGGATCCTTTTGGGCCTACAAAAAAAATTGTTTTAACAGGTTGGAATAATGATATAGGCGAAGGCCCTATAGAAGAAGGCTCGGCGGGAGTAGATTTTGTTTGGGTCATATATCACTCAGACAAGTTATCCTTAGGCCCTGCAACAATTCAAATAAAATTTGGACATTAAAATGGAAAAAACATTGCTTTTCTTAGAAAATCTTTAAAAACCACGCCAGTATAACCCATTTATGTTAGACATTAAAAAAAAGTTAATAGA
>JACRAI010000071.1 GCA_016213425.1 archaeon
AGGGAAAAAATTAAGTTCTAAATTAATATGGAATCAAGGTTTTGTTTTAGTGAACAAAGACAAAACAAATGATTATGTTTTAACATTATATAATCCTGAAAAGAAAAGTTTTGAATGCTTAAAATATAGCATTGGTGTCAACAATGTAAATTTTAGGTTTAACTTCAGCACTAGAAACTTCTTTATTTTCAGGAGCTAAAACTTTACTTTCCTCTTCTTTAACTGAGATGTTCGGTGTTGCCATAGTTTTTCATTGATATTATTAATTTATAAGTTGGTATTAAAAATAATTTAAAGTTCTTGACTAAAAGAGTTTTGCAATTTTTTTAAAGCTTTAAGCTCAACTTGCCTCACTCTTTCTCTAGATAGATTAACTTGTCCACTAATTTGCTGCAACGTTTGAGGACCTCCCCCATTCAAACCATATCTTAAAGATATTACTGCAATTTCTCTCGAATCTAGATCTTGAATGCATTTTTTTAGTTTTTCCTTCATTAACACAGTATCAACATATTCTTCAGGTAAAATTAAGTCATGATCTTCTATTAAATCAGATAGAGTTGATCTTGATTCACCATCTCTGCCTTTTCCACCAACAGGAGCATCTAAAGAAGAAAAATCTGACTGAGCAGCAAATCCACTTTTCAAATTTTCTTTTACTACCTGACTCATTTTTCTTTTTTTAGATATTTCATCTAATTGAAGCATTCTTTGATTTTTCTGTATTAAAATGTGTTCTTGTCTTCTAATTTTATTTAATGCATCATGCATATTAGAAGGGACTCGCACATTAGATGCTTCATCTACTGTTGCTCTTATTATGCTTTGTCTTATCCACCAAGTTGCGTAAGTTGTAAATCTGTATCCTTTTCTAGGATCGAACTTTTCAAAAGCCCTTAACATACCTAGATTTCCGTGTTGAATAAGATCTATGAAACTTACTCCTTTACCCCTGTACTTTTTAGCAACTTTAACTACCCATCTCCAGTTATGAGTAGTAAAGATTTCTTCATCATTTTTATATTGCAAGTATAATTCTTTAGCAATATTTTGTTTCTCAGAAAAATTTGTTGATCTGTTTTTTTTATTAATGAGGTATCTTGTAAATTCTCCCCAGTCATAGAAATTAAATTTTGCATTGATTAAATAAGATGCATAATTATTCATTAACTTTTTTTGAAGCTCAGAGTCTTCACCAGTTAATTTAGAATAAATTTTCTCTCTTTTGTTTAAAAGTTTTTCAAGCTTATTGATCTGTTGATTATCTGTCGTATCTTCACGTGCATAAAGTGTATTTATTTTTTGTCTGACAAAATTTTGAATCTCTTCATGAATTTCTTCTGAATTAGCAACAATTCTTTCAAGTTTTTTTCTTGAATTCCATTTTCTGTTGGCGTGAAATTCTTCTTGTTGTCTCGTTAATAAAGAAGGATACATTTTTGCCATATGAGTAATATAAGTAGCAGCTGTTTCTGCATCTTCAGCATTAGAAAGTTCCCCCTCAAAAGCTATTTGTGCCATTAGATAGTGATTAAATAAAACTCTATTTTTATATTTAACCGGTTTAATTTAAAAGGAGCATATATTAATACGTGATTAAGAAAATATCTTTCAAAGAAAACAGACTCTCACAAACATAAAAAAGTTCATTTATAACAAGAAAAATGATTTAGCTTTCAATCATTTCTATTTCAATATTTAATCCTTCAGGAATTGGAACTTTCATTACTAATCTTAACGCTCTTTCATCCATGCCAAGATCGATTAATCTTTTGTGAACTCTCATTTCGTATCTTTCCCAGCTTGCTTTTCCGTCACCGCAAGGACATTTTCTTGTTGTTACTTTTAATTTTTTAGTTGGCAAAGGTATAGGTCCTTTTATTGCTACACCTGTTTTGTCAGCAATATCAGTAATGTAATCACAAGTTTTGTTTAACTTTTCTATATCTATACTCGCCAGTTTTATTCTTGCTTTTTGCATGGTTGTTTAATGATAAAAAATATAAATAAAATTTAATTAAGCAGTTTTCTTAATTAAATCTATGCACATTCCAGCTGCAACTGTTTGACCGCTGTCTCTAATCGCAAACCTTGACATTTGAGGAATATCTTTAGTTCTCTCAATTACTAAAGGCTGCACTGGTTTTAATTTGACAATTGCAACGTCTCCATTCTTGATAAAATCAGGGTGGTCTTGTAATGTCTCACCAGTTGTTGGATTGATCTTTCTTTCTAAAGATACAAATTGGCAGGCAACTTGCGCTGTGTGAATGTGGAATACTGGTGTGTATCCTTGAGTGATTACTGAAGGATGATTTAACACTACTATTTGTGCTGTGAATTCTGTTGCTAGTGTTGGAGGGCTTGCTGTGTGACCAAGTACATCTCCTCTTGCTACGTCTTTAGCACCTACACCTCTTACGTTGAATCCTACGTTGTAACCAGGCTCTGCTTGAGTGAATTGTTCATGATGCATTTCTATTGTTTTTACTTCACCTTCTACACCTTTACCTTCTCTTCCTGGAACAATTACTACTTTGTCTCCTACTTTCATAATTCCAGTTTCTACTCTTCCAACTGGAACTACTCCTATACCTTTGATGTTGTAAACATCTTGTAATGGAAGTCTTAATGGTAATGATGTTGGTTTTTCTGGAGCTTTTAAGTTGTCTAGTGCTTCTAATAATGTTGGTCCACTAAACCAGCTCAAGTTAGGAGATTTCTTAACTACGTTGTCTCCTGGGAATGATGCAATTGGTATAAATTGTACTTCTGCAGGTTTGTAACCTACGCTACTAATTAATACGCTTACATCTTTTTTGATTTGCTCGAATTTTTCTTGAGCATACTTTGCCATGTCCATTTTGTTGATTGCAACAATTAATTGGTTTACTCCTAAAGTTTTTGACAAGAAAACGTGCTCTTTTGTTTGAGCTTGGATTCCGTCAACGGATACTACTAGTACTCCTGCGTCAGCTTGTGATGCTCCTGTAATCATGTTTTTTACGAAGTCTCTGTGTCCTGGAGCGTCAATTATTGTGAAGAAGTATTTTGGAGTGTCAAATTTTTTGTGTGCTAAATCAATTGTTACTCCTCTCTTCTTTTCTTCTGCTAAGCTATCCATTACGAAAGCGAATTCGAATCCACCTTTTCCTAATGCTTCAGCTTCTTCTTTTAATTTTCTCATTGTTTGTTCATCGACATTTCCTGAGTCACATAAAAGTCTACCTACTGTTGTTGATTTACCGTGGTCTACGTGACCTACAAATACTACATTAATGTGTGGTTTAGTTTTAGCCATTTTATGCCCTCCAAATTATTTTTTACTGTGATTTATTAGTTCATAGGAACAGCGAGTTATTTATAAATGTTACTGTTTTAAAGGGAAGAAAGGAACGAAACATATTCCTGCAATCATTGTACCGTGCTTGTTTTTACTTGAAGAGGCAACGAGACCATTTTATCTGTTGGTGATTCCTGTGCTTGAATGTTTCTTTGCTTGTTTAATAATTTTAGACAGCTACTCTGTAAATTGATAAATATTTTCAGAATTATTTAAGAGCACGTTGATGTCAATTACGGGTAAGCAAGTTAATGCGCATCCCGCACGGTTTTTTGATCAAACTTTTTTGAAACGTTTGTTATAATCAAAAGCAAGTGTTATAAAACTATATTCATTCTCTTAACTCATGCGCGTAACGTTTAAAGGTTTGAAAAGCAGACCAAGACTTTTTTATTATGGACTTGTGAGTTTACTTTTAAGTCCTACTTGTGCTTACACAGCAGACAAGATTTACAATTCTAGTTTTCCTTCAAGAGAAAGAAAAGAATTTGTTGAACAATTCAAAATTCCTTTAGAAGGTTATAGAAGTGACATAGAAAAAGAAAACAGGATAGGCTTGTTAACTCAAGTTTTATTGAGGGAAAAATTCACAAGAGATTTTGATTTAGAAAAAATAGTTGTTCTTTCAGACAACATTTTGAAAAGAGATTTTGGAGGACAACGATATTATTTTAACAGTTCTAGCACAGAAGCAGCACACACTATACCGCGCGACGAAAAACACAAAGATATTTTACGATTAGAAGAAAGCAAACCGGACTTTTTCATACTGGCAGTCCATCATGAAATAAAGCATACAAAAACATTTGATGTGCTGGAAGAAGATCCTAATTTTGAAGCAAAATGGAAAGCAAACGCAACGGAAAACGGAAAAACTTTGTATTTAGAAGATATTTCTGTTCTTAAAGCAATAAAAATAACTCAAAAAGAATTAGAACAACAAGGATTTGTAAGCGTGTACTCTAAGCTTAACTGGATGGAAGATTTAGCAGAATTCTGCGCTAATGCAGAACTGAACCCCGATAAATTTTACAGTCCTATGTACGAACACAACAATCAAAGATTCATTAATAAAGTTAATCTTGCTCAAGAAAAAA
This sequence comes from archaeon, assembly GCA_016213425.1. Classification (GTDB taxonomy): domain Archaea; phylum Nanobdellota; class Nanobdellia; order Woesearchaeales; family ARS49; genus JACRKG01. Next base: position 4,441 of record JACRAI010000071.1, read on the forward strand.
GATTAATCCCTCAAGAATTTTCTCAATACTTGCTTGTTAGAAATTTGTACCGGCAAAGCTTTGTGAATGAAAAGATGAATCCTGCGAGGGCTAGAGAATTTTTAGCAGAAAGCGAAAAACTTCTCGGAAGCATTTATGAATGTGAATTAAGAGAAAGAAGAGGCATGATCATGACTTTCTTTTCACAAACACAAGATTCAGAATTCACATTAGAAGATGCAATTAAAGAACATAAAAAAGGACTGCTTGCAGATTACAAAGATGTTCCAAGTTACACTTTAAATTTAATAAGCCTTCAAGGATGCTATGTTTTTTTAAGAGATTATAAAACTGCAGAAATTTATGGGGAAGCAAAAAAAGAATATCCGAGAAACTCAAACGGAGTTAATGATTTTTTGAAAGAAAGAGGAATTAAAATAAAATAGATTCATTCCACCTTAGACAAAACCATTGCTTGAGAAAGCCCATCGAAATCTCTATTAAAAGTTATAATTTTCGCTGATAATTTTTTTGCAGCACTGATAGTGATTGCATCTGATAACGCAATTTTTGGCTTAGTTTTTCTTAATTCAAAATAAATTTTTCCAGCATCAATTCCAATCTCTGCGTCTACGGAAATTATTGAAGACATAGAACGAATTGCTTGAAGAGCAATATTTGAAGATAGTCCTTCACGTAAAACTTTAGCAATTATTTCAGAGACGCAAACACTAGTCGTAAACAACTCTCCAGTTTCAAAATATTCATTAAGTTTGTCTGCACTCTTGCTGCCTTTCAAGTACTCTATCCATGCAGAAGAATCTATAACTAGTCTAGTCATGAATGTTTAATTTCTCCTCCTTCTTTAAAGATTTTAATCCTTATTCACATTCTTTTATTTTTTCTGTTTCACCTCACTGCGTTCGGATTAAACTTTCGAACTCGCCAACGAATAAACAATAATTTTGGTTGGCAAGTCTTCAAAAAGAAAATGAATTGCTCAGAATATAAAATAACCACTAAACAGTAGTCCTAATAGAAACCTTTATAAATAAAAGCTCTCGATTCATGTATGAAACAGAGTGTAACTCTATTCGAAAGGCAAAAATATGGAGCAAAAGAAAAAACGTCACAATCCAGAAATCACACAAGAAGATTTAGCAGTAAAAGCATTTGACAGGTTGGATGATATTGTTCAAGAAGCAAAAAATTCTTCTCAAGAGGTTGAAGCAGTAAAAACTGATAAATCTAAATTAAAAGAATTTCATAATCTAATTTCAAAAGTTTTTGGTGAAGAATTTTACAAAGAAACTAAAGAAGCGTTAGTTTGGGAAACAGAAGAAGAAATATACGCCGACAAGACAATGTTAGATAATTTTTCAATGTTAAAAGATCCTGGATTTATAGATTTATTAAACACACCACGCAGTCTATGGAAAAAGAAAAGAACCAAATGGTATAAAAAAAAAATATCTGAGAGATACATCACTTTAGAAATTAATACTCCTGATCAAATCATGAAATCCGACGCAGGAGAATTACCTAAAATAAAAGTTTTATTAGAAAACGGCAAATACAGCCCAATCAAAATCACCGCACACACACAAGAAGCATTAAAGGAATCAAGAATTTTTGTAAAAGCTTACGAAAAACTAACAGGACAAAAAGCAACACTAATACAAGACTGCGAAGATGAAGAACCTGTAAGATTAGAAAAAAAAATTCAAAAACAACCTGATTATAAAACAGCAGCTTGGAAAAAAATGGGAAAAAAAGCATTAGACTTTGGAAATGGTTTCTTTAAAGGAGTTTTTATAGCTCCCACAGCAATTCAAAGTGGAGACGTTAACTATGCATATGATAACGGGTTACTTGGAGGCGTTCTTACTTCAATCGTTGGAGGAGCACTTTTTTATTCTCTTTCAGGATTTCTTCTTGTAGACCCTGAAATTAGAGAATCTATAATAAACAATCATCTTTGGGCAATACCTGCAATACATTTAAGCACAAATGCTTTAAGCGGACTTAAAGCATGGCACAATTATGAAACAGAAAAACTAGAAAAAGAGCACAAAAAAAAACAAAACTAAAATGGAACAAAAAAAAAGACACAATCCGCCAATAACTCAAGAAGACTTAGCAGTAAAAGCATTTGACAGATTAGATGATATTGTTAAGAAAGCAGACCCTTCAAGTGTTGATGTTGTTAAAACTGAAAATGCTTTGAATCAGCAATTGAACGGCTTGATTTCCAAAATTTTCAGTCAGAATATTTACCACAGAGTTTATGCAGACATAATAACACAAGATGATTCTTATAGCAAAGAAGTCTTACAAAGATTTGGATGCACGGATTTAAACATGAAGGAAAACAGTGTCTTGATTTTACTTAAAAAAGAAAAACAAAAATGGTATCAAAGAACAAAAACAGTCGCTTATGTAACTCTAGAAGTAGACTTACCAGAACAAAAAATAAGAACAGATTATGGAGAGGAAGTTGTAACTAAAAAATTCATTCAAAATAATAATTATTCTCCTATAAAAATCACGGCACATACACCAGAAGCATTAAAGCAAGCCAGAATATTTGCAGCTGCATATAAAGAGTTAACAAAGCAAAAAGCAGCAGTAATACAAGATTGTGCAGATGAAGAAGCAGTAAACAAGACAGAAGTAAAAGAATTTGTAAAATTAGAAGAAAAAATTGTAGATGTTGTAAAAAAGGAACCAACCAAGAATGTAAAAGTAATAAAAGAAATGGGAAATATTAGTGGAAGAATACTTAAAGAAACAGGCAAAGGCTTTTGGAAAGGAACAAAGTGGAGTCTGTCCAATATTGTTTGCGCACCATTTATTGCACCAACAAAAATTAGACAAATTTATGAAGGTAATGATAGGTTTTGTAATGGAAAGTTAAGTAACTCAGTTATGACTTATCTGTTTCTTCCTATGACTACTATGTTTGCACATACCGCCTTCATTGCACTAAGTATTCCTGCAGCAATAAACGACCATTGGGAAGTTCCAGCAATTTATTTTGGTGCAAACGCTGCGAGCGGAATGTATGAATTATACAGGTATTCAAAAAATAAAGTAGAAGAAGAGGAAAGATGGATCAAGTAAAAAAACGTCACAATCCGGAAATCACACAAGAAGATTTGAAAAATTTTGGCATTAATAATGAAGATCAGGCTGTTAAAGCTTTCGATAGAAATAATGACAGTGCCAACGATAGCTTAGAAGGGAAACTTCAATCAGAAAAAGGAAGTCTTGCATTACATGAAGAATTTTGTCATTTAATAACTAAAATTTTTGGTGAAGATCTTTACCTATGGACAAACAGTGTTCTCGGTTATCAGCCTTTTGAAAAAAGCAATAAAAGTGCTACATCAAATTATAGCTGGCTTATTGGGAAACAAACAAAGAAAGCGGGCTGGTTCAAGAAAGCAGAATTCGAAAACTACATACGTGCTGAGTTATTTCAAATTCCTGACAGAAAAGATCCTGAAACAGGAGTAGTAATAACTGAAAAAAGTTTACCAATGTACGAGAATGGAAAATTCAATCAAATAAAAATCAGAGTATACAAATCAGACGCGTTAAAGCAAGCCAGAGAATTCGTTAAAGCATACAAATCATTCACAGGACAAGAAGTTACTTTAATTCAAGAATGCGCAGATGAAGAAGAAATGAAAAAGCACTTGCCTGAAAAAGAAACTATAGATGATAAAGTTGAAGATCCATATAGATTAGTTGGTAAAACATTTAAGACTGAAGAAATATTTAACGGTAAAATAAAACCTTCTGTTGCAATTAAAAGCAGATTAGCTATGATGAAAGTTGATTTGATGGGCACAAAAGCTAACAGTGTTGCTTTAGGAATTAATTCGGTGATTATGGTATACAATTTATCAAAACAAAATTATGGGTTTGCACTCTTTACGTTGGGTTGTGCTCTGGTAAATGGTTACTTTGTGCATGTAAGAAGTAAAGATACACTATCAAGATATGAAGATTCTTTAAAAGAACTTTACAAGGAGGAAAAATAAAATGGAATATCAAAATAAAAAAAACAATCAACCATTAAATGAAGAAGATAAATCAGTTAAAGCTTTTGATGGTTTAGAAAGCCTTGTTGAAAAACAAGTTAAGAAAAGTTTATTCAACAAAATGAAAGAATTCCCTGGAAAAATCAAAGATAGCATTGTTGATAGTTCTAGTGAAGGATTAAGCGTTCTGCCTAAAGTTGGCGGTTGGAGTCTTGCTAGTTGGTTTTTAGGTATTGGAAGTATTTTTGCGAGATATGGAGGATGGAATCTAGGATATAACATTGCTGCAGGTTCAGGTTTAGCAGGAGGCTTCAGTGGCAGCAGAAAGCAAAAAATCGTTACAGGAGTAACACTTGCCGCATCAATGACTCCAGATATC
>JACRAI010000073.1 GCA_016213425.1 archaeon
CATTTTCTCCGATTTTTGCACCTTGAAAAAAAGCAAAAGGAGTAATATCCTGGCGAGGACAATCAAATGTAAAAAAGCGCATATAGTAAACTAAATGGTGATAAATTTATTGTGTGAGGGGTGTTGTGTGAACAAACAAAACACGTAATTTGTCAATAAAAACTAAAATCACTCATAAAAATAAAAGAATTTCAATTAAAAGTATTTCAAAAAAGTAAGGGTGAATTGTTCAGTTCGTAAATAGTTTTATCGAATTCTTCTTTAAAACCTGAGATTTCTGCTGCGGCTTCGTAACCTTTTGCATAACAAGGATTTTTCTCCCAAAAGGTTGTTTCGGGTTTTATTAGTTTTTTAACATATCTTTTATCGATTTTCTGAAATCTTTGTATATGTTTTAAGCCCTTAAAGAAGGAAGTGTAAGCAGTCCTGTAGGACATAATACCAAATCCAGTCAAACTCACACCAAAAGAAAATTCTAACCATCTTGGCCAAAAATTGTTCAGAGAACAATTGTCGATGCCATTGTAAGCAAAGAAAAGTCCTGCAATAATACCCGTCGTGCCTACAGGAGCAACTTTGAATGGTTTCAATATGCCTTCTAGACTATTTCTGAGCATGTTAGTTTAAAAAATTAATTAACTTATAAATTTTACTTCATTATTACCTTGTTAACAAACAGTGAATTTTAGGTTTTTGATATCTTGTATAATTTAATACATTTTTCCCGCAAGAAGTTTTTATATAATACTACTTTTGGCTCACCCTTTGAAATAACTTTTTGATTGTTTTTTTCATTTTGTCTTTACAATGCTTCTCTTAAGGCTTTTATTGCCACTTCTACTTGATTGTTATCTGGCTCTCGTGTAGTTAATTTTTGAGTCCACAATCCTGGTTTTATTAAGAATTGTAAAAATTTGTTTTCACTGTATTTCGCGCTTAACTTAGTTAGTTCGTAACCTACACCGCCTATTAATGGAACAATAAGAATTCTTAATAATAAATTAAAATACCAAACATTTGTTTTTATTAAAGAGAACAATAAAATGCTTACTACAATTATAAAGATTATCAGACTTGTTCCGCATCTAGGGTGTAATGTGGAAAATCTTTGAACATTTTTAACACTTAATTTTCTTTTGCTTTCAAAGCAATGAACTGCTTTATGTTCCGCGCCGTGATATTGAAATATTCTTTTAACATCACTAAATAACCCAATAATTACAACATAAGCTAAAAAAACCACAAGTCTAAATACTCCATCAATTAAATTAAATGTCAAGTTTACTTCTTTAAAAAATAATTTGGTGAATAAATAAGGAATTATTACAAAAAATAAAACTGTTAGTCCAACTGACAAAAGAAGTGTTAAGATTAGTTCTTTATTTGATAAATTTTCAGTTTCATTTTCGCTTTGCTGGTCAGAACTCCAAGCCATTGCTTTTACTCCTAAAACAATCATTTCAAATAAGAAAACAACTCCTCTGATTATTGGAAGTTGTAATAATTTATGTTTTTCAGTGAAAGAAGAGTAATTAATTTTTTTAACAACTATATCTCCTTTATGGTTTCGAGCGGCAAATGCTACTTTATTCTTGCTCTTCATCATTACTCCTTCAATGAGTGCTTGGCCGCCAATGTATTGGGTCATGACGATTAATTTACTGTTTTTGTTTATAAAGTTTTGTAAAGAACGTATGTTAAGGATTCATTAATATTCTTTTTGAGGACTCACCAACCTAAAATAAAAAATTCAATTTGTTGGCGAATCTGAAAGTTAAATCGACCGAAGGGAGTGAAGCAGAAGAAATTATTTTTTAAAGAAAAAGAAAAACACAACCAAGCTCTGCCGGGTTGTGTGCGTTTGTTTAAGCTTCAATTGGTGAAGCTTGACCGATAATTATTCTTTCTCTTGGAAAGTTCAGTCCTCTTTGAATCATGTTTTTGTCAACAGATTTCGCTTCAAATGCATTGATTAAGAATTCTGCCGCCGCCTCATAATCAAAAGGTTTGCAAGAAAAGATATCTATGAATGCATAGTCCTTTTCTTGAAAAGTGTGGACAGATATGTGACTTTCAGCGATTATTATCACTCCTGTAACACCTTTATCTTCAGGGACAAGTCCAGAATAAGGGAACACATATGGTTGTGTTATTTTTGTCATGCCTATCTTGTCAGGCAAATTGTTTAAAAGTTCAAAGATAAATTCCACATTTTTTAGTTTATCTTTGTTGCACCCGCTTAAATCAAGGGTTAGGTGCGGCCCGAAAATATTTTGGTTCATTTCTATACGTACCTCCGTAGATTTGTTGTTTTAACAATAAATAGTATAATATAACTCAATTTATTTAGAAATAATACTTTTCCCGACGTTGTTGTATTGTACATTTTTTGTTTTAATAACTGCACCTCGCAGATAAAACGATTATATTAAAGGTAGACATATTTAAGAACTAGTATTTAAATATTTTTATTTTAGAACTTTCTCGTCTTTTTTATTTTTGCAAATTTTCAGCAACAAGTTCTGAAACATCGATCTTGCTTTCTTTTCTTTCAATAGTATTTGTGCAAATTACTTTCGCACCTAATTTTTCCAATCTTTTAACTGCATCTAGAACAAAAACACCGTGAACAGCAATGCAGTAAATATTTCTAACTTTTTTTTGTTTTAACTGTTTAATTGGCTCAATCATTGTGTGTCCAGTACTAATAATGTCATCAACAAGTACGACATCTTTATTTTTCCAATCAACTTCTTCTTTAACTTTAATTCTAACAGTTGTTGAATTATATCTTTTCTTTCTCAATACAACTGCGTGATGATGTAATTTTTCAGCTATATGTTCTGCCCACTGATAACTTTCCCCATCTGGACCGACAATTATTGCTTTCTTATGACGTTTATTTATGTGTTCAGCAATTAATGCATTTGCGCTTAATCTTTTTGTTTTTGTTTTGAAAACTTGACTTAAATTTTTGTACCTGTGCAAGTGTGGATCTATAGTAATCAATTTATCAGCGCAATTCAATAATTCTCCCATATACTTGCTAGAAACACACTCATTTGGGTGGAATGCTTTATCTTGTCTCATATAGCCTAAATAAGGTGCTATAATTGTTACTTTTTTTGCTCCTAAATCTTTAGCAGTTCTAGTTGCAAAAACAAGTTCTATTAATGTATTATTAGGATTAGGATGAAAAGAATTAACTAAAACCACGTGCTGTCCTTTAACATTTTTCATAAATCTTAAATTGCTTTCTCCGTCAGGAAAATGCTTGCTGTTTAGTTCAGAAAATTGCGCTTTTGCATGTTTAGCAATACTTTTAGCCAACTTAACGCTGTTCTGCATGCCAATAATTAACATTTTATCGCCTCTTTAAGCAGATTAAGGAAGAGTATAATTTAAAGCTTGCGCTTAGTTCATTTATTATTCAACAAAACAAGGCACGTTATTCACTCTTATATCTTCATTTAACAAATTGATTGTTCCAGCTAAACATTGATTTTTCTTTTCATCTTTTATGCCAGATACATCAAGTAAGATTTCTTTATTTAAATAATTAATATTTATGTAATTATGATTGGGGTTTGGTGCTTCAAGCGGAATATTTATCTTTTTTAGATAAGAGTTTGTTTTAGCAACCATTTCTTCAACTTCAGCTCTTGATTTTAATTTTTTTATGTTAAAATAAAAAGGCACTTTGATTTGTTGTTTTACTTCTTCTACTGGCAACTCGTTGCCTTTGTCATCTAAAAAATAAAATTCAAAATAATCGTAAACTTCCACCCAGTCAATTCTTGAAACAAAACCTATAGCTAAAGTTTTATTATCTTTAGGATAAACAGGAAATTCTTGAAAAATTTTTTCTCCTTTTGTATAGCCTACAATACTGAAGCGGTCATCTAACTCTTTTTGAGTCATTCCTGTTTCCTGCATTATTTTTTCTTTAATCAAATCAGCATATTTTGTTACATCTTTATCATAAGTATAAAAACCAGGGACGTTTTCAAAACCAGGAGTTACTACTAACTCTTCTTCTATTTCAGGCCTAATCATTCTCAAAGCGTAATTATAACTTCCTAAATTTGGATCTGAACTATTCTGAGCTTTTTTCAATAAAAATGCTTCAACAGATGTACTTTTAAGATTGGAATACTTATTTACCTCTGCCAGCAAATCAATAGCTCTTCCTTTTTGTTCAATTGAAGCTGAACTCTCAATATAAGCTACGATCAGAGGAACAACTTTTTCTCCTTCTTTTGCAATATTTTCATAAATAAAATGAGGCATGTCAATATACCAGCTTGCGTTTATATAAACTTCAAACTTTTCTTCAAGAGGAAGATGATTATATTTTTCTTCAGTAAGATCTGGAAACTCCATTCTATACGAAGGATCACAAGCAACTATAAGAAGTAAAAATGATAAAATGATTGTGATGTTTATACAGTTCATTTAAATAAAAACAATTTAAGAATATTTAAATCATTCTAAAATAAAGCTTCATCAGGATAAAACTTTATAAAACTTAACCTATTATTTTAGTATGGTAATCTTATGTCATTGAAAAAAGTTTATCAAACAAACGGAGGAAAATAATTATGGTATCAACAAACATAGAATATATTAAAAAAAACTTACCTGCAGGTGAGTTAAGAATGAAATTACCCGGCACAGACATTGTTTGGGGTTATTCTAGCGGTAGAAGCTGGATTGCTCCTGATGGATTTATGGGGGGAGTAATTCTTGAATTAAATAGTGTGAAGCCTGAAAAGACTGATGATAAAGCAAGCGAAACTATGGAGCCGGGCTCTTTATTCATGTTCGGACCTCAATCTATGAGAGCAATGGGTAAAACAATGCAGGAAAAATACAAAGAACCAAGAACAAAAGAAGAGGCAGATAAATTATTTGTAGGCAGCAGAATTTACCTTAATGTTTCAAGAATTGTGAGCGGCAGGAAAGTATTAACATTGCCTTTTATTATAGGAGATCAAACGTATGATCATGAATTTTCTCAAATAGTTCATTTTTATTCTTTAGATGAAAAATTTGTTAAAAAATTTGATGCTTCATTTAATGTTCACATGAATGTGATAGGGCATGAGATGTTGAATAAAGATAAACAGAAATTAACTGAAACAATTGAAGGCTTAATTAATGAAACACAGCAAGTCTATGATGATTACGTTGAATTGTTAAAAAGAATAGAAGAATAAAAAATAGAGAAAAATAAATTTAATATCTATCAAGAACTTGAGCTATGTATTTGTGATTTCCAATATATTGTTCTTCTAAAATCTTCTTTATTTCTTCTTTATTCATTTCTTTTTTGTAACTTCTCTGACTTGCTAAAGCATCATACATATCTGCTGCAGCAATAATTTCTGCTAATTTAGATATATCTACTTTGTTTTTTCTTCTATCTTTATTTCTTGACTGTTTTCTTCTATCTTTGCCACTTCTCGGGTAAGAACTCTTTTTGTATTCATGATGAGCAACAACAATCAGTTTAATTAATCCATATTCTAATTCGTCAACTTCTAAAAAACCAGATCTAGAATGTCCTTTTATCATTTCTAATTCTTCATTTGTTAATTTTCCTTGTTTAGAAAGAATTTCTTCAGGAATCTTTGATTTGCCCACGTCATGAAGCAGTCCTGCGTAGCCTAAAAGTCTTAATTCAAAATCATTAAGGTGATTTTCCAAACCTAAATCAACACTTAACAGACCAACTCGCAAACTATGCTCATAAGTTTCTAAATGGTGCTTCTTAATAATTTCCAGATAAGGTGTTGCTTTACCTTCATTAATTAAACTGTCCAAGAATTCTTTACTTTTCTGATAAATTGGTGCTACCATATCAAAGAAAATATGTTCAACTATTTAATTTTATGTTTTTTAGTAGTTTGAAATTTTTTGGTTTTTTTTGCAAACTTTTCATAAAAATGAGTAATTATTGAAAATCCTTCAGTTTTTCTGCAAACTTTTCAAAAAATTAGACGAAACGGTATTAAAAATAACGTTTTACTTAATTTGTGGAAGACGTAAAATATTTAAAGAAAAGAAGCACAAATCTTTTAATGAAGTTTAAAATAACTCTTGAAAGAGAAGAAAGTGGCTTTTTCGTGGCAGAATGTTCAACTTTGCCAGGTTGTGTTTCTCAAGGAAGAACAAGAGAAGATGCATTGAAAAATATCAAAGACGCAATAAAGGGTTATTTAATTAGTTTGAAAAAACATAATGAACCTATACCGCCTTCCATTGATGAAGAAGTGGTAGAGGTTAATGTCTAAGCTGCCTATTATTTCTGGAAAAAAAGTTATTAAAGCAGTATCAAAACTAGGTTATTTAATTGACCATCAAACAGGAAGTCATATAATTCTAAGAAATATAGATCCTCTGCACAGAAGGTTAACAGTGCCAAATCATAATACGTTAGCTAAAGGAACTCTTAGAGCAATAATAAGACAAGCAGGTTTAACTGTTGAAGAATTTATTGAATTGTTGGATTAGAATAAATAACTCAATCCTTTACCTGTAAGATAACCAAATGTTGAGAGTGTTCCTACCATTGTTGCTCCTGCAAGTCCACAAAATCCTGCAGTTAAAGCAACTTGGCCATATTTGGCGCCGGACATATAAGAAGAAACTCCTCCTGAAATTGTTGCCCATGTTCCAGCAGCTATTGCTGGTGTGTATAACAACTGTTTTTCAATACCGCCGAGCTTTCCTTCATAATAACCTGCTACAGCACCTAAGCTCGTAAAAACTGTAGCAGATCCTATTGCTAAACAAAGTTTTAATTTTTGTGCTGGTTCGAAACTTTTCCCTTGAAGATCAATTTTATTTGTTAAACTCATTTTATTATCTCATTATTTAGTGATTATTTTTATCCAACAACTTTTTTAACAACGTCAGCAATTTTTTTTAAGTCTTCTTGCTTCAAGCTTACAGGGTATGCTTGCATCACTACTTTTAATTGCTCTGCAGAATTAGGTAATATATCAATTATTTTATTTATGTGTTGATCTCTTAATCTTGATATTTTTAGTTTTGCAAGTTCTGATTGCAATTCTTCTACCTGACTTTTTTTTAATGTTACAACAGTTTCTAAGTGTTCAAATGTTTTTTGAGCTCTGAAAGTTAATTCTTCGTTATCTTTTTTTAGTTTTGTTAATAATTCTTTTACTTCAAAATTAGTAACTGAAACTTCGTTTAATAGTTTTGGTTTCATTCTATTTTCCTCAAATGAATTGGATGTAGTACTAATAATTTCTCTTTGTTACTGTCTTGAATTGTTAACTCGTAGCACCTGCCTCTTTTTTTCCCAATTATTCCAACTTTACTGTGAAATTTTGAAGGGTATGTTGCTTTTTGCACTGCAGGTTCCATGTGCAGCAGTACTTTGTCTCCTTCTTTAAATTCTTGAAAATATTTTGATAGAGGAACTTTTCCTTTATCTCGTGCATGTTTTTTAAATAAGTTTCTTGACTTTCTTCTAGAACCGCCTATCCTTTTAACCATGATTGGTTAGAACAAAACTTCCATTTAAAAAGGTTTTGGTGCTTGAATCAAAAGATTTAAATATGCGATTAATCTCTTCATATTTGTAATTTGAGGTGGGACTATTGGTAAAAGGGTTTTTTGAAAAATTAAAGAAAAAGATTTCGAGTCCAGGTTACGATGAGCTAGAGTCAGAAGAAGGTTACTTAGAGTTAGATACTAATTTAGCAGAGCTAAAATCTAAAGCGGTTGTTAGACCTTTCAATGTTGAAGATTTTGATGATCTCAAGCCAATCTTAGATTCTTTAAGAGAAGGAAGAACTATAGCACTAGTTAACATCAAAGCGCTAAGAGATAAAGATATGGTTGAACTAAAAAGAACAGTTAACAAGCTAAAGAAAACAGCTGATGCTATTGATGGAGAAATTGCAGGTTTCGGCGAGGATTATATTATAGTAACTCCAAGTTTTGCAACCATTCACAGAGATAAAGGAACCAAAGATGTTAAAGCTGATGACTCGTCTGCAGTAGATCAAGATCAAGAATAATTCTTATTAAAATTGGTTTGTTTACAGATAATCATAGTAGTGGCTCTGAAAAATTGATTACAGAAGGAATGAATTCTGTCGATTTAATTATTAGCACTGGAGATAGCATTGAGATCCCTGTCCCTACAGAATTATGGAAAGCACTGATTCCTTTTTGTGAAACAAATAAACCTTTTTATGCGATTCCTGGAAATTATGAATCACAAGAGTCATGGAATGCTGCCTGCGCATATTTATTAAAAAAATATCCTAACTTTATTAATGCTGCAAATGAACAAGTTTACAGATTTGATAAATATGACTTAATCTTTATTCCTGGAGTAGAAAATTTCGAAGCAGGATTTGAAGTTAATGAACACAATCTTAAAAGATTGCTAAAAAAAGTTGATAAGTTAAATAATAAAATTCTTTTTTGTCATGAACCTCCAAAACAAGATTATTCGACAGGAACTGATGCTGCTGTGCAAGCAAGAAGTGTTATTGATGGTTCAGTAATTTTCGGAAGAAATACCAAAGATGCAATTGATTCGGGTCTTTACAAAAAAGAATTTGTTAACCGAGGGAGTGAATTAATAAGATCTTTTATTGATCGTGCAGGAATAAATTTTGTGTTTTCAGGCCACTTGCATGAATCTATTGGTGCAGTAGATTATATTGGAAGAAAAATTGAAGAAGAGGAATTTACTAAATCATTATACTTGAATCCCGGCCCTGCAAAAAATGGAATTTATGCAATAGTAACAATTGAAGAAAGCAACGGAATTCTTAAAGCAAAATATGAAAGAAAAATGTTATTTGGTAAAACAGGATATGAAGATTTGAAGTGAAAGAATTTAAATACAATTTATGCTTAAGTGATATTATGACTGATAAAAAAGGAATCTTTTTAATATTTCTTTCTGCTTTTATGTTTGGAAGTTATGGTGTTTGGTCTAAATTAATGGGTAGTTCTTTCGGAGTTTTTTATCAAAGCTGGACTAGAGCTTTGCTCATTGCATTTGTTTTGTTACCTTTTCTTATTCGGAGGCAAGGAATAGTTGTTATTCACAAAAAAGATTTGAAGTGGATGATTGTTTACTTATTTTTTACATCTCTGACTCAAGTTCCAATATATTATGCATTTAATCATATGAATATTGGTTCTGCAACATTGCTTTTTTTTGTAAGTATGATATTAACGATGTATTTTGCAGGTATTTTATTTTTTGGTGAAAAAATCACTAAGACAAAAGTATTCTCTTTTATTTTGGCAGGAATAGGAATGTATACTGTGTTTTCTTTCTCACTAGTGTATTTTTCTTTGCTGGCTGCACTTTTAGCAATCGTGAACGGAATAGCGAGCGGAGGAGAGGTTTCTTTTTCTAAAAAATTGTCAAAAAAGTACTCAACATTGTACTTAACTTGGTTAAGTTGGGTTGTTATTTTTATAACAAATTTACCTTTTTCTTTGCTTCTTAAAGAAGTTCAATACTTTCCTTCTTTTCAAATGGTTTGGTTGTATCAGTTAGGTTACGCTATTTGTGGTCTTCTTGGTTTCTGGTTAATAATTGAAGGTTTAAAATATGTTGAAGCAAGCATAGGTGGATTAATAGGTCTCCTTGAAATAGTGTTTAGTATTCTTTTTGGAGTAATTATTTTTAAAGAAGAATTATCAATAAAAATAGTGTTTGGTGCAGTATTCATCGTTATTGCTGCTGCTTTGCCGCACATATCAACGTTGTATAATAAATATAAAAATTAATAGTTTGAGTAATCTTCCGTGTCTTCTACTAAATTTTCTTCTTCAAAAATAAATAAATCGCTCCAAAAAAACTAAGAACACTCAGAATAATGATGATTATTGCCAGAAAATATCCTAAATTAAAAAATGCTTTGTGTGTTCCTAATACTGTTATGTTGAAGATCAAGAATATATAATAACAAAAAATTCCTCCGGCCAATAAAATAAAAGAGAGCGCTAACAATAAAATGCCCCAAATTCTTGCATTCATTTGATCAAGTCCTTTAATTTTAAGAAATCTGTTTCTAAATCGTCTTTTAAACTTCTCTAGTATAATGTTGCAGCAGGATGATACATGGGAAATACAAGAAATTTCAATCCATCAAGTTCTTTTTCTACAGGCACTCCATGCAAATGCGTGATTCCTGCCATTTTTTTCATTCCTTCAACACTGAAGTTTCCCAAAATAAATTTTGTTGAAAAATTTCCTAAAGTAACAATTACTTTAGGCTTAATAATTTTGATCTGTTCAATTAAGAAAGGTGTGTGTGTCTTGATTTCTTCGTCATTGGGATTTCGGTTCTCAGGAGGCCTGTACTTTAAAACATTGGCAATGTAAACATCCTCAATGCATAAATTGATCATGTGAAGTAATTGATCTAATTGTTTGCCTGCTGCGCCGACAAAAGGCAAACCTTGCAAATCCTCGTTATTGCCTGGTGCTTCGCCAATAAAAAATATTTTTGCTTCAGGATTTCCTTTTCCAAAAACAATGTTAGTTGCAGATTCTTTTAATGGTAAGTTTGCTTCTGAAGTTTTTTGTTTTAATTGTTCCAAAGCTTCTTGGTTTTGCATTATGGGTTGTAATTTGTTGTTATTAAAAAGCTTTTCAATTTCTTCAAAAATAGAAAAGTATATAAATAAGTTTAAACTTACTAGTAAGTATGATAGAACTTATTAATGTATCCTCGAGAGGTCAAATAGTTATACCTGAAAGAGTGCGCGAACATTTAGGTATTATGAAAGGGTCTAGATTGGTGTTGTTGGAAAAAGACGGGGAGTTAATTCTAAGAAAAGAAAAGGATCTGGCTAAACACTTTGAAGAAAGCATTCGAAAAGAAGATATGGGTTGGCTTGCTTTAGCAGAACAGTCATTAAAATTAGTTTGGGATAACAAAAAAGATGAAGAGGTTTGGCAAAAATACTTATGAATCAAAGAGAATTAATTTTATTGCCTTTTCCTTTTTCAGATTTGTCCGGTAAAAAAGTAAGGCCCGCCCTTATTATTTCTAATGACCGATTTAATAAAAGTAGTGAAGATGTTATAGTGTGCGCTGTTACTAGTAATGTAAATAAATCACCTTATTCTGTGGTAATAACTCAGAAGGAGCTCGAGGGTGGAACTTTATTTGTGAAGAGCTGTATAAAAGTAGAGAACATACTTAAAGTGAAAAAATCTTTAATTATAAAAGTCATAGGAAAAATAGACATTAAAACTTTTTTGACTGTTAAAAATGTCTTTGATAGTTTAGTTTGACTTAATTTCATCAACTATCTTCTTAAACCATTCAAAGCTGTCTTGTGTTTTGTTTCCTGTCTTGTTGTCGCACTCGTAAAAGAAAAGGTAAAGCTGCAATTTGCCTGATAATTGTTTGATAAGTTTTAACGCTCTTTCTCTTGCGTCATTCCATTTATTTTTGTAATGACCTAATTTCC
>JACRAI010000074.1 GCA_016213425.1 archaeon
TATATTTGAAAATTTTTTATTAAACTTATGGGAGTTTTAACAAGAACTGAAATTTTGAAAGAGGTAAAAAAGGGTAGAATTAAAATAACTGATTTTGATGAAAAATACCTGGGGCCAGCGTCCTATGATTTGACTCTTGATGATAAATTTAGAATTTTTAGAAAAGATATTAAAAATTTTGACGTAACAGATAATCCTGATCATACGAAAATAACTAAACTAGTTGAAACAAAAGGGATTATTGTGCAACCGGGGGAAATAATTCACGGCATAACCGAAGAAACAATAACTCTGCCAGAAGATATATGCGGAAGATTAGAAGGCAGAAGCAGGTTTGCAAGGCTCGGATTACTAGTTCATGTAACTGCAGGTTTCATGCAGCCAGGCATTTCAAATAAACAAGTTCTTGAAATTATAAACTTATCTCCTATGCCTTTGACTCTTCACGCAGGTACTAGAATCTGTCAATTTGTATTTGAAAGAACTGAAGGAAAAGCAAAGTACAAAGGGAGATTTTCTTCACAAAAAACACCATGAATATAGAAAAAGTTCTTGAAAATTTAGGGTTTTCTCCAAATGAAATTAAAGTGTATTTAACTCTTAATGATAATGGCTCAAATAAAGCTGGCAGAGTTTCTAAACTAGCAAAAATTGATAGAAGCAGTTGTTATAACTCTTTAAAAAGCTTAACTGAGAAGGGTTTAGCAAGTTATGTTATGATTGGTAAAATCAAATGGTTTCAAGCAACTGGACCGAAAAGATTGCTTGATTATGTTAAAGAACAGGCAAGTGATGTTGAAGAAATACTTCCTGAATTGCATTCAAGGCACAAAGCTGCTAAAATTGAAGGTCAAGTAAGATTGTTCAAAGGAATTAAAGGAATAAAAACGATTCTGCTTGATATAATGAGAACTGGGCAGGATAATCTTGTTTTTGGAAGTGAAGGCCAATTAAGTCAAAGAATTCCAGAATTCGCAATGCAGATCGCCAGATTAAAAAAAGAGAATAATATGAGCACTAAAACTTTGATAAGAAAAGGAAGAAAGGAATTAGATAGTTCAAGAACAGAATACAAATATCTGCCAGATATAGAACCAAGTTCTGCAGTAACTAATGTTTATGGAAACAAAATTGCAATTCTGATTTGGACTGAAGAACCAGAAGGGATACTTATAGAAAACGAAGCCGCAGCTAAAGCATACAAGAGTTATTTTAACTTTATGTGGAAGCATGCCAGAAAGGTTTAAATAAAAGAACACCCATAATCACTTTATGAAAAAAGTGGTTTTGTGTTTAGTTATTATCTCTTTGTTGTTAAGTGTAGTTTTTGCAGATTATGGTTTTGAAGTTCAACAAAGAGATCATGGTTTAAGAAAAAATTGCAATCTTGGTGAAACTACTTGTTTTGGATTCTTTTTTAATGTTTGTCAGAGAGATTCTTCTAACAATATAATGTGGAATACTGTTAAAAAATGCACTTCAACAGAGATTTGTGATACTGCTCAAGGTTGTGTAGAAAATATATTCAATAATCCAGAACCAGTTATTATTCCTGAAGAAAAACCTGACTGGGCTGAATGTACTGGAATGGAAAGCAAGTGTTCTGATGATTTAACTAAAGTTTTAGGATGCAAGAATTTTAAATGGGAAGAGCGACAAATTTGTTCTGATGGTGCTCTTTGTCTTAATAAATTTGGTTGTATTAAAAAAGAAGAAATCAAAAAAGAAGTAACGCAAGAAAATTATGATTACTTGATTAGTTTGCAACCAAAACCTTTACCTGACGAAGTCGTTAAAGAAAAACCTTCAAATTCGATAACTGGAAATGCAGTTGTTGAACTTCCTAAAACGCCTCAAGTACCTATTGCTGTTGTTCAAGAAATTGAAAGTTTAGTTGATACAGCAAGAAAAATTTTGTTAAGCGTTATTGTTTAATTACTACTATTTTTCTAGTCAAAGTGTGATGAATATATACTGAGAATTCTCTATTTATTTCTAAATTTGCTTCTTTAATTAATTTTTTGTAAGGACTAAAATCAGGAAATACTATTACTGCAGTTCCTTTAAGTATTTTTTTAAGATTTTTCAAGAATGCAAGATATACTTCATTTCTGTTAAGTTTTCTTGTTGATTTTCCGTAAGGTAGGTCTGTTGCTAAATATTTTATTTTATGCTTGATTTTTGTTGCATCTTGTTTTTTTACTTTGAAATTTTTGATTCCGAAATGTTTTATATTTATTTCTGCTCTTCTAACCATGATTTCATCAAGATCATATCCTACTACTGAGAAGCCCATCAAGCCTGCTTCTATCAGAAACCCTCCTGCGCCACACATTGCATCATAAAACTTACCTTTCTTTATTCCTGTGAGATTGATCAGGCATCTTGACATTCTCGGCTTCATACCGCTAGGATGATGTTCAGGCCAGTATTGGGGGTGTCGTAACTTAAAATCTTCATTTAACTCGTACAACAATTTTCCTGCAATCACTTTGTTTTTTACAAAAAAAAATTCATAGCTTGTTGTAGGGTTTTCCAAATTAACTTTCGGATTCTTGATTTTTTCGTAAACATATTTTGCCAAATCTTTTTCAGTTAAATTAGTGAAATGGTGCAGTCTAATTCTGAAATTTTCTTTATATTCTTTCTGCCAATCGAATGACTTTATTTTTTTGATTAATTGTTTTTGAGTTGTTATGAATAATAATTTGTAAATTGATTTAGTCATGGCTAAACGATCAAGCTTTTCTTTATTATCCAGTATGAGTAAGTTGTCTATTAACTTGCACTTTTTAGATATAGTTAAAGCTAAAACTTCTCCTTTGCTTAAATCTAGATTTTCTTGGTTTAATACAAAAAATTGCTTCACAAAAAAGCAAAGCTTTTTCGTGTTTTAAATGTTTTCATAAGAAATGATGAAATTCATGAAGATGCGCTTTTAAATGAGTTGTTTGGGCGCTTTTTTTTAGAGACGCCGCTTGCTTATTTCTCTTGCTTAATGTTTTTTTTGTTCCTTTTGCAAGCGGAAACTTTAGCAGCTCTTTCAGAGCTGAAATCGACAATTAATCTTGTGCTGAAAGCACACTCTAGTTCCTCCGCCAAAGGCAGTAGATAAAAATTCATTGCTGTCTTGCATGGCGGAGGCTTTCTCTAAAAATGTATTTTTAGGGCAGATTATGTGTATATATGTTAGAATTTTTGGAAAAAATTATAAAACACACTCGAATTATTCTTTTCATGCGAATTGCAGTATTGGTCACAAATGGTTTTCAGGATGATGAATACACTGAACCGGTTAATGCGTTTAAGAAAGCAGGCCATGAAATCATTAACGTAGAACTCAAAAAAGGCGTAACTGTTAAAGGAAAACTAGACAAAGCAAGTGTTGTCATAGATGAAACTGTTAGAAATATTTATGTTGAAGATTTTGATGCATTACTTATTCCTGGAGGGTATTCTCCAGATAAATTAAGAGGAAATGATGATGTTGTAGATTTCGTAAAAGATTTTGCAAAAAGCAAAAAACCCATATTTGTTATTTGTCCTGGTCAGCAATTATTAATCTCTGCAGATGTGTTAAAGGGCAGAAAAATAACTGGGTATAGATCAATAATTCAAGACTTGAAAAATGCGGGTGCAGAATTTATTGATGCGGAAGTTGTAGAAGACAAAAACTTCATCTCAAGCAGACAACCAAAAGACTTACCTGCATTTATTAAAGCTTGTTTGAGCAAGTTAAATTAAAATAAATTTTAGAAAAAAGTTATTTTCTTATAGAAAAATTTATATAGTGTGAACACCTATTTACACATAATCACACTAGGAGGTACAAAAATGGCAAATCTCACTTTAACAGTTCCAGACGACTTAAGAAATGAGATAAAACTTCACAAAGAAGTTAACTGGAGTGAAATAGTCCGAAGAGCTATGAGCGAACACTTGAAAAAACTTCACATAGCAAACACAATCGCAAGCAAAAGTAAACTCACTAAGAAAGACGTTGAAGAGCTAGATAAATTAATAAAAAAAGGTCTTGTAGTGAGGCATAGTTTATGATTTTAGTAGTTGATACAAACATAATATTTTCAGGTCTTCTTAAAGAGGGCAAAACCAGAGAACTACTCATCACATCCCCTTTTGATTTGATAGCTCCAGAGACCATAATTTCAGAAATAAGAAAATATGAAGACCTAATTCTCAAAAAATCTGGTTTAAACAAAGAAGATTTTGAAGTATTGTTTGGTTTACTGACTGAGAACATTAACCTTTTTGAAAAAGAAGTTTACCAGAACAAGTTAAAAGAAGCCGAGAAATTAATAGGACTTGATGAAAAAGGAGATTTTCCTTTTTTAGCTTTAGCACTTTGTATGTCAACTAAAGGTATTTGGACAGAGGACAAACATTTTGAAAGACAAAACAAAGTTCAAGTTTGGAAAACAGAAGAATTGATAAAAGAATTTAATAAATCAAGCTTTAACTAATTCCACAATTCCTTCAATATGTGGTGTGTGGGGGAATAAATCGAACATTGCCGCGCTCTTAATTGTGTGGTGCTTGAATTTCTTTAAGTCTTTACCTAATTGTTCGATATTGCAAGAAATGTAAATCATGACTTCTGGCTTTATTGAATTGATATGTTCTATTGTTTTAGGATGCATTCCGCTTCTCGGAGGATCTGCTATCATGAATAGAGGAGTTTTCAGATCTAATTTCTTTAATTGTTTATCTTCGAGAACTATTGCTGTTGTTTTTGTTAGATTGTTTTTTTCAATGTTTAGTTTTGCACAGCTTATTGACTGTTCGCTATTCTCAACTATCACTGCTGTTTTAAAGAGTGATGCGTTTATTATTCCAAAAGTTCCAACCCCTCCATATAAATCAAGCAAGTGTGCATTAGTTGTGTTATATTTTTTAAGAATTTGATTGCAGTATTCTTGCATTTTTTCCGCCATTACTGTGTTGTTTTGGAAGAATCCTTGAACGTGAAACAAGAAAGGTTTCCCTCCTAAGTCTGTTTCTAGCATTTCTTTTCCTTTCACAACAAAAAAATTACTTGAAACACTTTCATCAGTTTTAGAATGAACATATGTTACTAAAATGTTGTTCGCACTGCTAATTTTTGCGTATTCTTTTATTTTATCAACTGCTTCAGTTAATCTTGAAGAATCTTCATTAAGCACAAACGAAATTGATGAATCATTTTTTGGTGTTCTTATAACTGCATAACGGAAAAGTCCTGTTTGTTTTTTTGGATCAAAATATTCAACATTTTTGAAGTGATTTCTGACTTCTTTGAGCAGAATATTTAGTTTTTCTTCAGAAATAACGCAGTTTTCTACATTTACGAACTCGTACCATTTTTGTTTTTTTCTTAAACTTAACCCTTGAGGTCCGAAAACAAAATCCATTCTATTCCTGTAATTGTATGAATTATTTGAAAAAATCTGAATCTCACTGAAGTCTATTGCTTTAGTTAGCTTTTCTTTTTTAATTTCTAGCTGTTTCTCATAATCAACATGCTGGAATGAACATCCTCCGCAAGTTCCGAAATAAGGACATAAAGGTTCTGCCATGAGTGAAGAAATTTGCGAAGTTATTTAAACATTCTCACTATTAAAAGAAAGAATTATAAATTATATTTTTTAATAAGTATCTTGAATGAAAAAAGTCTTTATCTTGCACGGCTGGGGAGATTACTATAATAAAGGATGGTTTTCTTGGTTGCAAAAAGAACTAGTGAAAAAAGGTTTTAAAGCGGAATCTCTTGATATGGTTCCTCAACCTCCAGTTCTTAATAAGTGGAAAGCAATTTTAAAGAAAGCCTGTCCTAAACCGGACCAAGAAACGTATTTTGTTGCGCATAGCGCTTCAGTAATGACTCTTTTGCATTACTTATCTGAACTGCCCGAAACTGTTGTTGTAGGCGGCTGCGTTCTAGTTGCAGGATGGACTGACGATTTAGGAATGGATGAATTAAAAAACTTTTTCGAGAAATCTCTAGATTGGAAAAAAGTAAATAAACATTGTAAAAAGTTCATCGCTATTTATTCAGATAATGATCCTTATGTTAAGCAGTATCATGCAAAAGTTCTTGAAAAAAATTTAAGTGCTAAATTAATTCTAGAAAAAGGCAAGAAACACTTCAGCCACGAAGAAGGAATTGACGAACTGCCTTCTATTTTAAACGCGGTAATATTTGATCTGGCCAGAGTTCACATACTATACTAAATTCAACAGTTCTCCTGTGTTTATTACTTTAACTTTTTTTATTCCTGTAAAATCCAAATCATTTGTCCAAAGGTATTCGCATTTAAGCGACAAGTAACATGCAACATAAGGTGCCTTCTTACAAATGAGTTTTTTGTATTTGTTAACTTCTTCTATGACGAGCTCTGGAGAAAAAAGGTCAAATTTTCCACTAAGAATTACTTCTCTAGCGCCGCTGTTTTTAATCAAAGCGGCAATAATGATGTTTGTATCAATCAAAATTCTCATCAAAGAAGCCCGTGTTTTTTAGCAACAGCAAGCTTTATTTTCTTTCCAATATCTAAAGCATCTTCTTCAGTAAGTTTACTTTTTGAAAGAAGTTTATTAAGTAGCTCTATTTTTTTTGCATGCTGCCATAAAGCTTGTCTTGCTACTTCGCTCCACTTTACTTCTTTATGTTTTTGCATTATTTTATGTAAATCCTCTGAAACTGCTAAAGTCATATTTGTCATATTTTGATCACCTAAGTAGAATAAGTAAGTTTACTTATTTAAATCTTGCTGTTTCTGCACTGAATTAACAAAATTTACAAACCATAACTAGCGTGCAGTACTTACTGTGAACTACAAACTATAAACTGTTTCTAGTCTTTTCCCAGACTTTTGGAATGACTTTTTCTGCTAGCGGTTTCAAGTTTAGAATATCTTCCTCGTTATATTGAACTAGTAAATCTAAGTATTTTTTGTCTTTAGTTTGTTTCCATGCACGCCATAATCTCACTGCATCTTCTCCTGTAACGTCTTTTACTTCTTCTGCACGCCCGATGTTTAATTCTTTTTCTATATTTTTTAATCCGCCAGTTAAATTAATTCGTTTACAGGCCCATCTTAAATCTACATGTATTTGTGGAAAATCAAAATTGAAATATCTATTTAAGACTGGGAGGTCGAAGCTTGAACCGTTAAATGTTACGATCATTTTGTACTTGCTTAATTCTTGCTGAACTAAAGTTTTGTCAAGAGTAACTCCGCGCACAAACGTTTGAGTATCAAAGCCATTGCTTATACCAAGAACGGTAACGTCACCATAATACCCGCTCGTTTCGATATCAAGAAAACAGCATTCATCCTTGAATTCATTGTATAAACGCCAGTGTTCATTTCTGGGCATTAATCTTGCAATTTCTTCATGATTTTCTTTAATAACTTGAGCTCTTAACTCGTTAAGTTTAGAGTCGTGTAACGGCTTTAAATTTTTAGAAATGCCATCTACTTTTTTTGCTTCTAAAAAATCTTGCCAGTGATTAATTCCTTGATTCCAAATCTTTTGCTCTCCCCTTTTACTGACTCTGTCGAGAAAGATGAAACTCTCGCGAAGCATGAAAAACATGCACAATAAATAGGTTATAAAGATTATTGTTTTCTAGTTTTCAAGAATTCTGCCAAGCTTCCCCATCTATCGCTTCTTGCATATTTCTGGTATTCTTCATCAGTCATTTCTGCAATAGTTTTTGTTTGTCCTTTAACTATAAACGCAGCTCCCAAGGGGGATTTTAAGTTTTTATTGTTAACATCTCCTCTAACTTCACTAATTAACGTTCCTTCAACTTTTGATGTGAATAGTAATGGTTTATCTAGTGTTTCGTCAAAGTAAGCAACAGTCATAGGCCAGTATGCTTCTAAAGATCCACCATTTTGTTTTGCTAAATTGAGAAAGTGATTGATCCCTTTTTCTCTTAATTCTCTGCCAACATGATGTCCTGGATAACCGTTTAGTTTTGGAATTACAAATCCAGAGTCATCAGTAAGTACTGGTTTGCATAATACAGAATACGCTACTTTTGCTTTGTGCGTGGCTATTTCTTCAATACTATTTTGTTCTTCGCTTATATCTAAACTAAACATTCCCAATTTAACAATATGTCCTAAAGATTTTTGTGCTGATTGATATTTTCCTGTGTTTGTTGTTACAAAAATAAGATCTGAAGACAGTTCAGAAGGTAAAGCGTTTTTCTTGACTTCTAAGTATTTGTTTGATTGGTACCAGCTCTCTATACTTCGATGCTTCCACCACCCTTTAAATTCTGGTTGAACAATTAATTCTGGCAAGTGGAAAGGTAGTTCTCCAGGATTCCATTTAAGTCCCGTTCCTGAAGTTCTTATTTCTAGCAATCCTTTACCTTTAAACCACATTCCATTTCTCAATAATACTCTTCTTATGGCAATATCTTGGTAATGATTGCCTCCGTATTCTTGAATTGTGTAATCAAAACCCGAATTAACATTTGAAACATTATTGTCATAGCAATTTTCATAATTTTCTGCAATAAAATCCAGTTCTTCAGGATTAACTTTGAAGTATTCAAAATAAGCATCTTCATATAATGCTAGAACTCCTGGAAGTTCAACAGGAAAATTATTAATGTGATGAATGAGTCGCCAATTGTTTTCACCGTACAGTTTATTATAATTAGTAATTACTTCATTCTTTCTAGATCCTATAGCTCCTGGCCTGCCAACTTTAACGAATTCATTAGTCATAGCTAAAAGAATGAAAGACGAGTTTATAATATTTATTAAACTGTTTTTAATTCTTCGAGAATGTGTTTTTCTACTAATCTGCTCATATTAAATCCCTGTTGTCTGCAGTATTCCTTAAATTTTCTTAAAATATTTTCATCAATAGTTATATCTAATCGTTTTCTGTACGTGAATTTAGGAATTTTCTTTGTTCTTTCAAATTCTTCCAAGGCGCTGAATATTTCAGGGTGCTTTTTTATTGCTTCGATTGCTTTTTTAGCGAATGATGACATTTTTTACCTCCATTTCAATTTTTGTTAAGTTTGTTATATTGTTCATTAAGAGTTTTGCAACTGTTTTCGCTATCTCTTCTGGTTTGTAATTTAATTGTTGATCTTCTAAAAACGCTACAATTATTCCCGCAGCAGTTCTTTTGTTTCCCTCTTCAAAAACATGATCAATTAGCACAGCTCGCACTAATATCGAGCATGATTTTAGCCAGCTAGTTGTTTTATTTACTTGAAAAACTGCGAATGAAAGACTGTTGTCATTTATAACTCTGCCAGTATCAAATTGTAGGTTGATTGCAATAATATCTTTCTTACTGATCTTTTCAAACATTTTATGTGTATAAATACACATATATTTAAAGCTTTCTGCTTTTATCAAACTCCTATTTTTAT
Organism: archaeon; assembly: GCA_016213425.1. Classification (GTDB taxonomy): domain Archaea; phylum Nanobdellota; class Nanobdellia; order Woesearchaeales; family ARS49; genus JACRKG01. The sequence continues at coordinate 9,410 of JACRAI010000074.1, forward strand.
CGGTGGCCGCTTGCATTTTTCTTATGCATAATGTTTTCTTTCTACTCTTGCAAGCGGAACTAGAGTCAGCTCTGTTGAGCTGAGCATTTGCAGATAAAATTTGTGCTGAAAGCACAACAATTAAATAATCAAAAAATAAAAAACACTTATGAGTTTACCCAAACCATTTAAGAATGCAATTATTTATGAAGATAAAAAATTGTATACTTGCTTGTCTAATTTTCCAATAGTTAAAGGCCACACAGTTGTTGTATGGAGAAAACAAGTAAAAGATTTACATCTCTTATCAAGAAAAGATTATGAATATTTAATGGACAAAGTTGATGAAGTAAGGGATGCATTGCTCAAAACATTAAACGTAAAAAAAGTGTATCTTATCTACATGGATGAAGCACAACACGTGCACTGGCATTTAATACCAAGGTATAACGAGAAAGGATTTGATGTATTAAAGCATCAACCGGGAGTTCTAAGAAATTTCAGTTTAGCTGGAAAGATTAGGAAGAATTTAGAAAAGATTTAAAATCCATTGCAGATTCTTAACTAGTTATGGGCTCTTAGCTCAGTGGTAGAGCACTCGAATAGTTTTAGTTTAGCAAAACTAATATTATAGTGAAGCTCTTAGTGCTTAAAATTCGCAGCAGTCACCGAGTGGTCGGGGGTTCGAACCCCCTAGGGCCCGTTTTTTAGTTTGAAGTTTAAAGTTTGAGGAGTGATGAAAAATGACTAATACAGAAAATTTAGAATTAAAAGTTGGAGAATTAGTCGAAGTTAGTACTTTGAAGCTTCCGCTTGTTGCTGAAACAGAGTTTTTGAATTCTCATTTAGATTATGACAAGAATGGATTGAAGCTAGTTGATTTTTTGGTTAATAAAAAAGGTGAAGGCGGTTTAAACGAAAATCGTTACGTTTTCGAAACAATAAAAGAAGGAGAATATTCTATACATTTGTATTTTAAATCAATTAATTCAGGCGAACAATGGATTCCTGAAAAACAAAGTTCTTTCTATGGCAGACATGAAAAAATTGTTAAAGTTAATGTTTTAAGATGATTATTCAAGTCCGAAATAAACTCTTTTTCTTCCTTTACCTTTATTTTCTACTCTTAAAAGAACTAATTTTCCTATCTCTTTTGTAGACTTTACATGTGTTCCGCCATCTGCTTGCTCGTCAACATGACCTATTTTTAAAATTCTTAAAACATCTATCCCTTCAGGAAGTCCTTTAGCTAACCTTGCGAGTGAAGGGTTTTTTTCAACTTCATTTCTAGGTAAGTAACTAACATTTACAGGTAAATCTTGCTGTATAA
>JACRAI010000008.1 GCA_016213425.1 archaeon
AATCCTTTTACATCATTATGTATAACTCCTCTTTCATGCATTTGCTTAAGAGCGTCCCATAAATCAGAAAATGCTTCATTGCGTATTGTTTTTTGCGATTTTTTTGCTTCTTCTAAATTTTCTCCTTGAATAAATTCTTCTAGAACAAAATTACGATTATCATACTCGTCAATTTTTACTTTTGAGTAAACCTGAACTATTCCTTCCAAACCTTTTAATTTTTTGCCAACTTTATATTCATTAACAGATGATGTTTTCAATGCATAAATTCCGTCAGGAAATCCTTCAACTCCTTTTAATTCAACTTTAAAAACAGTTCCCATGAATCCTGAACCAACATATTCAATGTTATTCTTTCTCCACCCCTCACGTGCTTCAAGTAATTCTTTTTCACTAACATCACCAACTAAATGTTCTAAAGTAACTTCTTCAGGCATTTCTGGAATTCTTGCTTCTTCAGGGATTTTGATTGCTTCTTTGACCTTAAGTTCGCCAAATTCTTTTCCTTCAATCAACGCATCAATTTCTTCAGGTGTAATTCCTTGTTGTTTTGCTAATTCTTTTACTTTTTCTAAAGCACGATTGTAATCTCCATTCACGTAATCATAATAAAATGGTTCATTATCAGATTTGTAAACTATTGATTTTTTTAATAATTTATCACGTAATACTTTCATTTTTTTCATTTCAGGTATCGCTGCCTGCAAGAATTCTTCTTTTGATTGAACTCTTAAATTTTTTAACTTAGGCATTAATCTAGTTATCATTGAATAAAGCTCATATTCATCAAAAAAGTGCTGATAATGATAATTACTAAAGAAATACTTTGCCAGCCAAGGAGTATAAATTCTAGAATTACCTAAATCTATTAGCTTAACACTACCAGAGGGCTGAATGAGAACGTTAAGAATATTATGCGTGCGAATATCATTGTGGGTTACGTAAAATTTTTCTAGATCTTCTATTAGTCCATATAACTCGGAAATTGTTGTTTTTTCTGTTAAATATTCAGAATCATCAAGAACTTTTTGTACTGTTTTTCCTTCAACAAACTCTTCAAGCAAGCCTACGGGTTTTCCATTTTTAGTTGCTTTAGAATATATTTTAACAATGCGTTCTAAATTGTTTGTTCTCCTGCTTGTTCTCCATTCTCCAAATACTCTGCCTTCTCCTTTGTCTAATTTGAAAACAAATATACCTTCAGGAATTTCTATTTTGTATGCTTTACCAAAATCACCTTCACCTAAGAACTTGATTTTTACTTGACCGCCGTCACTTCTTTTGCCTTCAAACTCAGTTATTTGCCGTATTTTTTGTGAAGCTTCATCACCTATTAATTTTTCTAAACTAACTTCTTCTGGGAAAAGTCCTTTTTCTTCTTCTTTTTTGAACAAATTAGCAGAATTGAAATAAAACAACATTGCTTCAAATGCATTTCTTCCTTCAACTTCTTCTTTTTTAGCTTCTTGTTCTGCAGCTTCCTTTTGTTCAGGTCTTTCATATACTAACTGTTTTTTGTACCATACTCTTGTGATTGCTTCTTGAGGCACTCCGCCTATGACTAAGAATTCTTCTTCATCATAACCTCTAATTTTTTCCCTGGCATCTACTGCATTTACTTTATCTTGATCGATTTCGAAAACAATACCATCTAACTCATTCTTTGCATATAATTGTGCCACGCGCGGGCTTAAAGTAAAGCTAGTTAAAGGATCGAATTTTGAAGGTCTGGTAGAATAAGTGAAATCGTATCCTGCCCACTCAGCAAGTATTGGAAGCTGTGATTTTCTATTTCTTTGCTCTTCGTCAAGCAAGAATACTGCATCGATATAACTTAGATCCTTATATTTCTCTTCTTGCACTCCTAAATCTTTTAGTTCTTTTATTATTTCTTCTCTTGCTTTTTCCGTGCTTCCTTTAGGCTCTATTCCTTGAGCAATAAATTTCTTAAGCAGATCAGGTTTTATCCCTTTGACTAAACGATATAATTTACCGGGAGTTGTTTTTAATTCAGTATATGAAGGATCTGGATCATACTCTTTTCCGCTGAACCCGTCAATTTTTACGAAAGCTCTTTGAATGTTCAACCATTCTTTCCACTCTTTTTGATTTTCTATTTCAGGAACATTCTCGAATCCTATAGCTAAAAATTTTGCCTCCCTAAAATCTTGCTCTTCAACAGATTTAGTTATTGCTTCAAGAGCATATTCTTCAGGTAATTTCAGGTATATTTCTAAATCAGCAATTTCTTCTTCTAAACTGCTAGTTCTGCCAGAAATCCAATTCCATGTTCTTTTGAAAAAGTTTTGACTTTTTAATTCACTTAATTCTTCATTTTTTTGTTTAAGATC
>JACRAI010000077.1 GCA_016213425.1 archaeon
AACAAATCTACGGACCAATCACAAAAAGAAGACTACACAGCAAACTAACACAAATAACAGCAAGAATCATACTACACAACAGAAGAAAACTAACCTACTACAACAAAATAACTAAAAACAACTAATATCCGCGCAAGACCTAATTTTTAGTAAACTTTATAAAACAGTCTCGTACTCCTAGATCTATGGCTTCATTAAAAGTTATTTTAGGCTTGAATGATGGAAAAAGCATTCAGAAAGAACTAAGCGAAGAAAACTCAGCTAACTTACTTGGCAAAAAGTTAGGTGACAAAGTTCCAGGCGATCTTATAGGTTTCAAAGATTACGAATTTGAAGTTACTGGCGGAAGCGACAATTGCGGTTTCCCTATGAGAAAAGACGTTCAGGGTGCCGGAAGAAAAAGAATTCTAAGCCTTAAAGGAACTGTAGGTGTTCAAGGCTGGTGGTCTTACAAAAAAGGAGGAAAAGTATTTACTAAAAGGCTCAGCAAAGGAATCAGGATCAGAAAGACTGTTTGTGGAAACACAATAAATGATAAAACCAGTCAAGTTAATCTTAAAGTCTTAAAAGCAGGAGCGCCTTTGGAAGCAAACAAAGAAGCTCCAGCTGAAAAGAATTAAAGGAGGGGGATTTAAAGTGAGAAGTTGGATCTTAGTTTTAATAATTTTTCTAGTTTTAGCTGCATGCAGCAAAAATAATACAGACACAAAATCTTCTCAACAAATAGTTGATTTGTATACTGCTCAAGAAACTAAAAAATTAATTGATAAAGAATTAGGAGTAAATAAAGTTGAGAAAAAAAAAGTTAAAGAAGAAGCCAAATCTAATGAGAATATTGTTGTAAATGAAACCCTTCCTTATCATTCCTGCGCTATGTTTTCTGAAGAAGATGCCTTAAAGTTCTGCAATATGCCTAAGGTTGGATCGGAGTTTTTAGAAAATGAATTGCATGATTCTTGCAATCAGCAATTTAGAAGTATTGGAAGACCTTATTATTATGTAAATATTAGATACTTAAGATTTAATGAAAAAGAAGAAGCAGTTAAAAAATTAGCCATTGATCGAGCAAGTTATCAAGGAACAAAAGATTCTAAAAACAAAAATTTATTCTGGAAAGAAACAGAAACCACGAGAATGGCAGAATTTTTAATTGGAAGCAGAATAGTCAGACTCAGTGAAACAGAAAAAGGAAAATGCGAAAAATTTGAAGAACTAGTTAAAACTGCTTTTGCTAGAGGAGGCTAAAAAAAGGTGATATTGAATGAAGAAGAACTTTTCAAAGCTTTTAGTGACGCTTACGTAAAAGCTTTAGAGTATTTAGAAGATGAAAGAGAGGAATTAGCAAGGACTCAATACTTGAAAATGCTCGAATTTCACGGTAGGTTAAATAACTCAAATGCTAAAAATTTATTACAAATATCGAATAAAAACTTAAAAGAAGTTTTTGATAGAATTAACAAGTAAGATTGAAGATCAAGGAAGTATCAAATCGGCACATATCCTTACAAGTTCTCTGAAACTCTTTTAGCATATGTGACTTATTCTAGTTGTTGTTGATTCTTGTGCTTGAATATTTTTCTGGTGGTTAAAAAATGTATGGCAGCTTACGCTGCAAATTAATACTGTTGCAGTACTTCTTGGAGGCAACCGGATTGCTGTCGCCTGCTGAATCATTGTGCTTGCAAGATATATTTTACATATAATCAATTCGCAATGAAATTGCCAAGACTAAAAAGGCATTAAAGAGACACCGTGTGCACACTTGGCAACAACAGAAGATATACTTTTTGACGATGTCAAATAAACTAAATAAATCACAAATCGCCCACAATAACTAACAACCAATATTGATTATTTTTATAGAATATCTTCTTCACTAACTACCATGAAGTCGCCAACTGCAATAACTGCAGAAAAAGGAATTAATAATTCTCCACTTTTACTTTTTTCTAATTCTAACTTTTCAGTGTAAATTGTTGGGTTTCTTAAAACTAGGTGAATTAATTCTCCACTTTTAACTTCAAAAGTTATATCTCCTACTTCGCCAAATCTTTTACCACTTTTACTAACTACTGTTTTTCCTAGTAAAGATCTTACAAATCTTTTTTCTTTTTTCTGTTCCGCGTCAGTCATTTTCCCCTCTTAAGGTATTATATAGCTGGAAGTATTTAAAGTTTTTGCTTGCCCAGGAGTGTTTTCCATATTGTTAATAATCAAGCGTAAAATTTAAATAAACATGTATTCTAAATAAGTAATATGACCGATGAGAGTTTTAACAATTACTTCTATTCATATGCAACACAAGTTAGCGGCTTAGAAGAAGAAAACAAGTTATTAAAACAAACTTTGCAGAATTTAGAAGGAGAATTGCAGAAATACAAAAAAACACCCTTAATTTCTTGTGAAGTTAGGGATTTGCTAGAAGATAAAGGACTCATAAGACTGCCAAATGGAAATGAATTTTTAGTTGAAATCTCTTCTAAATGTGAACCTATCAATCCAGGAGACTGGGTTTTAGCTGAACAAAAAAATTTAACAATAATAAAAAAAATAGGCATTAGCAAAAAATTCAATGTAGAAAAGTTCGTGATTATAGAAAAACCAGAACAATCCTGGAATAATATCGGCGGGTTAAAAAAACAAATTGAAGAAGTAAAAGAAGTCGTAGAGTATCCATTAACTAAGCCGGAATTGTTTAAAGAAATAGGAATAAAACCACCAAAAGGAGTATTATTACACGGACCTCCGGGAACTGGAAAAACGATACTAGCAAAAGCTGTTGCTAACAGCACTAACTCAACATTTATACAAATAGTTGGTTCAGAATTAGTTCAGAAATTTATAGGCGAAGGAGCGAAACTAGTTAATGAAATTTTTGATTTAGCTAGAGAAAAATCCCCAAGCATCATTTTTATTGATGAAATTGACGCAATTGCTGCATCAAGAGTTGATGTAGGAACGAGCGGAGAAAGAGAAGTACAAAGAACATTCATGCAGTTACTGGCAGAAATTGACGGCTTTAAAAATTTAGATAATGTTAAAATTGTAGGATGCACAAACAGAATTGATATTCTTGATAAAGCAATATTGAGACCTGGAAGGCTTGATAGATTAATAGAAGTTCCATTGCCTGATAAAGATGGAGTTAGAGAAATTTTCAAGATTCACACAAAAGATATAAGCATTGGCAAGATTAACGATGAAGAACTTGTTGAATTAATGGTTGGCTTTAGCGGCGCAGAAATAAAATCAATAGCCACAGAAGCAGGATATTTTGCGATAAGAGCGAATAAAAAAAAAGTAGATCATGAAGATTTCGTTAAAGCAGTCAAAAAAGTCAAAGTAGAAGAAGACGAAAGTCATAAAAGAATGTTCGGATAAAATTTTTGATTCTCAAAAATTTACACAAAGCATCATGATGACGTGAATCCCAGTTGAACCCGCAAGGGTGATGATAAAACTAGGAAGTCTGAATGCGTGTAAAAAAATAATTTGTACAATTTACTGAAATTCCTTGCTTTACTGCGAATGAAGAAACCACATCTCTACAATGCCTTTGATAACAATGAGACCTTTCTCAAGATGATTTTCTATTTCTTGTCTCATGTCCTCCAAATATGCTTCTCTTTGATTCTCAGGTACAAGATTATATACTGAATGCGACTGAAGAAATCCAAGATATTCATTCGAAGTGTAGAGCTCCTCATAAGGTATATTAATAACTTCACACGAAGCAAAACATGCATTGCGGAGGTTGGAAAAATCATTTTGATTTTGTTGAAGCTTAGTACGATCTACATACTTGCCAAGGATTGGCCAGACAAAATCGGCAAGAATTCTTATTCCATCTTTGGCGCGCTTCCTGAAAATTACAATAAGACTGGCTGGACGAATGACCCTTCGAAATTCTGCAAGTGTTTTTTCATGATCAAACCAGTGGAATGCTTGAGCTACAGTAATAAGATTAAATGATGCATTAGAGAAAGGAAGAGTTTCTGCTGGTGAGACAAGAAAATTACAATTGTTAGGAGCATTTAATTTTGCTTCTTTTATCATTTCCTGTTCTTTATCGACACCAGTGACAGAACGACAAAAAGTTGCCAACGCGTACGTTACAATCCCAGTGCCACAACCAACATCAAGTGCATCGATTTCACGAGTGGGTAGA
>JACRAI010000009.1 GCA_016213425.1 archaeon
AGTTTGTGCGCAAACTTTATAAAAAATAGAAAATAAACCTGGTTTAATGAAAAAAGGCGGTGCGTTAATTAGTGTCGAAAACTTGATATGGCTAGTTTTGGTGCTTATAGTTTTAGTGCCTATATTTCAATACTTCAATGTTATTCCTTCAATTTTTGCTAAAGACAAAACTACTGCCGAGCAAGATCTGGCAAGAGTTTTAGAAGAAGTAGACACTTTAACTGCTAACGATCGTGTTGAAGTAAATGCGAACGGTGCAGATTATGCAATCGCGTTATACAATAGTAAAGACGCTCCTAAACAATGTAAAGGATATCCTTGTATTTGCGTCAAAGAAGGCATTAAACCTGCTTCATGCGAATTAATTATAGGTATGAAAGAAAAATGTGAGCTCAACAAGCCTTGCATCTCAGAATCATCCGTTTACAATGTTAAGTACGAGGAAGGTAAAGGAAAACCTGTAATTGCAGTTTGTTCAGTTGGCAACTCAATAAAGTTAGGTGAGGGATGTTAAAAAATAAGAAGGGAGGAGTTGTAGAATTCATACTCACTCCAACATTTACCACTCTTCTTGCTTTAGGAATTGTTCTATTATATTTATTATGGTTTGTTAATGGTACAGCAGCTAAAACAAGTTTTGAACGACAATTTTTATCCAAAGACTTATCATTGATTATTGACACAATTCTTTCATTGCCTGGAAACTTTAACTTGTTATATTCCCCGCACAAACCAGAATTTCAAGGAAATTTCACATTTATGTTTAGCAATGAAACAGTAACCGTTAAAGATGAAGGTGAAAACTATAACCGGTACTTAGGTAGAAAAGACATCATTCTCAAGCCAACAACAATAATTCCTTCTAAAGAAGGAACTATACTAAAAATAATTAAGACTGGCGATCAAATAGATGTGAGCAACATTTACGAAAAAAAGAAAGTTTTCGACAGACAAATAAATTGTTATGGAACGCACAAAAAAATTAATTCTTTTATTCTAGATGCAGGACATCTTTTTAATCCTGAAAGCAAATATAATGATCCTGGATTCATGAATGAAGAAGTGAAAGAAGCAGATTTAACTTTAATCTTAGGCCAAGCAATTAAAAATTTAGCGAAAGATTTCACTTTTGAAGAAACAAGATTTTTAGAGAGAGCAACTGAAGGAAAACAAGCAGGTTTAGACACGCCAATAAGTATAACGGAAAGAATTGAGAAAATAAAAAACTCTCAATCAGACGCATTAGTATCTCTTCATTTCGGAAATTATGACGGAAAATTTTACTTGAAAGCGTTTGTTCATCCTAAAAATTTTGAAGAAAATTACAAGTTAGCATGCAGTGTCATTAACGAGGTTGCTCAAGGATTGTACTCTGAACATGATAAAGAAATTGACGGCTTAGCAGTAATTCCATTAAATCCCGATTACTCCGGAGACAAAAACAACAAAGTGTTGAGTGCTAAAGATGGTTTTGTTCTAGAAGTAGGAAGCGTACAAAATCATTTAACAGATAAAGAATTATTAACCGTAGCTAAAGGAGTAATAAAAGGTTTGAAATGAAAAAAGCACAAATAGGCGGAGAAATGATTTACTTCCTGCTTTACTTAGTAGTGACCTTTGCCATAATTTTCGGCATACAACTGCTTCCTTCAATAATTCTTTCATCTAACTTAGAAACGCACAATTTAGAAAACCAAATTTATACTGAAAGAATATTTAACGCTGCGAGTGATTTAGATATTTACACTAAAAGAGTTTTAAGAGGAAAAATCAATCAATTAAATGACGACTTGTTGAGTGATGTTTTCAGTGAAAACAAAATAATAGGTTTTGAAGTGAATATTGGCGGCGATAAAATTTATTTTAATCAAGATTTTTACGAGTACGCATCACAATTGGCACCCATACGTTATGATTTGTTCACACAAAAAAGATATGTAAATTACAAAGGGCCTAAAGCGTTAGAGGTACGCCAAGTTTATGATAATAAAAAGTAAAAAAGGCAGCGAAAATTTGAAGAATTTTCTGGTCTTTTTTGCCCCCAACAAAAAAGGCAGCGAAAATCAAGGAGTTTCTGGTCTTTTTTTGCCTAAAACAAAAAAAGGCATAGTTGGTAAAGCACTGACATTCATAACTTGCTCTCTGTTGATTTTAATACTGTTCTTTGGATTTTTTTTCGGCTTGAAAGCGCACTTCTCAAAAGATGTGGAAATTCAAAGCATAAAAGCTCAAGATTACAGAACACAACAAGAAATGCTTTCATTGTTTACTACAGACACAATAAAAGACTTGCTAGAAGATAAAACTCTAAAATTTAAAGAAGCATTAAGAAATGTGTATGGAGAAAAAGTTCAGTGCAAACTCACTATTGATGGAGAAGAAAAATCTGTTGGATGTGAAAAAATCAAGGGATTTTCTTCCAAACTAGAACTCACAATTCCTAAACAATTCGAGGAAAATACAATTTTGATTTTTGAGGTGGCCCATGAAATTGATTAATAACAAGAAGGGCATAGACTATATGGTATTAATGGTTCCTTCAATGATTTTAATCTTATCACTTCTAACTTATCATTTATTGTATAAAGTTGAAAAAGTAGAATTAAACATAGGTGAGTATGCAGTTTCTATACTTGATGTTCACGATCAAGTATCTAAAGATTTATTATTTTTAGATATGGCCGCTCAAAAAGCAGCCAAAAGCGCATTGTACAGGTTAGCACAAAATGGAGGATTATTTGAAAAAAGCTGTGACACTGAAGAAGGCATTAGATTGTGGAATGATCCTAAAAATCCCAAACAAATGTGCGTGCCAAGCATTCAAGATAATTATCAAAAATACTTAAATAAAGAATTAAATAAGTACTTAATTACTAAAAAGATTGAAACAAACTATGAATATTTTATAACAGAAGACTCACTTCACGGAATAGCTCTTGAAGATTGGAAATATAATATATTCTTACCGATAAGCAGGGTAACAGCTAAATTTGCAGGAATCACTGTTTTTGATGAAAAAGTAGGAACGCCAAAATTTGGCGAATACATAATAAAACCATCGTTCAAAGTGGATTTTACTAACAAAATAAAAAGCTTAGATCAATTAAGAAATGATGTTGAAAGAATGCTGGACTTGTGCGCATTTAGCTTTAACTCTAAAGAACAAATGGATAATTGTGTTCATCAATTTTCTTGGAATTACGA
>JACRAI010000011.1 GCA_016213425.1 archaeon
AGCATTCAGAGAATTCATCGGCTAATCTTTGTATTGGTGCTTTGCTTCCTTGTGCATCCTCCACTAATTTGATTATTTGAGATAAAATTGTTTCTGAACCTACTTTTGTTGCTTTGAAAAGTATGCTTCCATTCTTATTTATTGTTCCGCCAATTACTTTGTCACCTTTATTTTTTTCTACAGGAAGGCTTTCTCCAGTAATCATGCTTTCATCGATACATGTGTGCCCTTCAATTATTATTCCATCTACAGGGATTTTTTCTCCTGGCTTAACTTTTAGGATATCTCCAACTACTACTTGATCTGCAGGGATTAATATTTCTTTTTTGTTTCTTATAATTAATGCTTGTTTTGGCGAGAGGCCTATTAATTTTTTTATAGCTTCACTGGTTTTTCCTTTAGCTCTAGCTTCTAAAAATTTTCCCAATACTACTAAAGTTATTAATACTGCTGCAGTTTCGAAATATTGCTCGTTCATTGGTTCAAAGAAGACAACATAAAGACTGAAAAAGTATGCTGCGCTGGTTCCTAAAGCAATTAATGTGTCCATGTTGCTGCTGAAATTTTTTAATGAGGCCCATGCACCTTTGTAGAACTGCCAGCCCACAATAAATTGAACTGGTGTTGCAAGCAAAAGCAGAACTATGTTTCTGTAAGTGTATTCCATGAAGAACATTCCGAAAAATAATGCAGGAATACTTAATGCTACACCAAGGTAAAGAAGTGTTTTTTGTTTTTTTATTTCTCGATCTCTTTTTTTCTTTTCTCTATCTACATTTTGGCCGGTGTTTATGCTTGCTTTGTAGCCTCTGTTTTCCACAACTTTGCATAATTGTTGAATAGAAATTTTATCTTCGTGTTCTATTGTTGCTTTTTCAGTAGAATAATTAACGTTTGCCGAAATTACTCCTTCGGATTTTTGCAAAGATCTAACTATTAACGTAGCGCAACTTGCGCAATGCATTCCTCCTATTTGTAAGATTGTTTTTTTCATAAGAATAATGCTGATTTTGGTCCGTACAGCATTACTAAAATTGTTATTAATACAATCAAAAAGCAAGCTAAAACAAACAATGATAATGAATATGGCTTGATTGTTTTTTCTTCACTTAATGAATGCTCTTTGTAAACCATGCATCCTAATCCTACTAGGATAATTATACATGCCAGTATGAATATTGGTGTAAAGATCAGAATTTTATCATTAATTAACATTACAGATAACATTGCCCCCATTGTTCCACCCATCAATCCTGCCATCATTCCTTCCATCAAACCCATTATTCCACAACATTTACCACACCAAGCTCCAACAATCATTCCTAAAATCATACCATACACCGTTCCTGTAAACATTCCATTAGTTGCTCCAACTAAATATCCTAGCATTAAACCACTCATCATTCCTAGAGTCATTCCAATCATCATTCCTGCCATGCAGGTAACTGCATTTCTATATGCTTTCAAGTGATAAATTGCTGTTGCATTAGAAATTATTGCAAGTATTAAATAAAAAAAATACCATGCGTATTTAGTATTAAAATTAGGAATAGATATAAAAAACAATTTGTACACAAGTGCAAGAGAAATAAATAATACTATTGTAGTTATTGCTGCTGTTTCAAATACTTTGGATTCAAAAGTTTCTTCATTCATATTACTTTGTACCCTTCACTTTTTATTTTACTCTTAACCGCATCTAGTGTTGTTTGAGTTTCATCAAATTCAAGATTAACCTCTCCTTTAGCTGCACTAACTTTGATTGTTTTAACTCCTGGCAACTCAGTTATTGCTTCTTTAACTAGCACTTCACAACTACTGCAATGCATCCCGTGAACTTTTAAGTTTGTTTTCATAACATTTCACCTTAAAGCCAGAAAATTGTTGATTTTTAAATACCTTTTCATCAAAATCGAAGTCCTAAACTGGCTATAAACACAAAATTCACGTTCGGGAACGTTTATAACCCTTTTGTATAGATAAATATTTATATTAGTTTAAAATAATACTTTTCATGAAAACAAAATATTTATCAATCACATTATTCATTTTATCTGTGCTTATCGCTACTTCTTTTTATGGATTAAAACTAAAAGAAGATGAACATCTAAAAGAATTAATGACTTTAAGCCAGGGAAAGTGCGTGATTAATGGAGTTTGTCTTCATCAAGAAAGAGCCTGGGGATGGTATGTTGCAGGTTGGACAATTTCAGCAATTTTATTTCTAGTAAGTCTTTACTTATACTTTTCTGAAAAAGCCCAAGAACAATTAATGCAGTATCAAAAAAGCGTAGCTGAATCTTTAAAAGAAGCACAGAAGAAAACAACTCAAGAAGATAAATTGAAAGCGTTTCTAGGAGGGTTCAGTGAAGATGAAAGAAAAGTTCTTACATCAATAAAAGAACAAGACGGAATACTGCAGTCAACATTAAGATATAGAACAGGAATATCTAAATCAACTCTTTCTTTAATGCTAAAAAATTTTGAAGAAAAAGGATTAATATCTAGAAAAGAAGAAGGCAAGACAAATAAAGTTTTCTGGAAAAAAGTATACTAAGATGAGCTTGAAAGAAATTGAAAAAATGTATTCTTTTCACTCAAAATTTTATGATATAACTAGACCTTTTTTTGTTTGGAATCGAAAGAAAGCAATAGGTAAGCTAGAATTAAAAGAAGGAAGTAAAATTCTTGTTGTTGGATGCGGTACTGGTTACGGATTTGACAGAATTCTGGAAAAAATAGGGAAAACAGGAAAAATTATCGGCGTGGATTACTCTAAAGATATGCTTGAAAACGCAAGACAAAAATTTGGAAATATAGATAACGTTGAATTAATTCAAGCAGATGCTGCAAAATATAAGCCAGAACAAGTTGACGCAGTTTTTTATTCTTACTCTATAACTATGATTCCTGAATGGCAGAAAAGTTTAAGAAACAGCTGGGAAGCACTTAAGAAAGGAGGCGCACTAGTCATTGTTGATTTTTCAGAAATACAGGTTCCATTGCTTAAGCACATTCTTAACTGGAATCTCAGAAAGCACGGAGTAAACAATCATTTACCATTGCAAAAAGAATTGAGGAAATATTTTGAAGAATTAAATTACAAAGAATATTTTTTAGGATATAATTTTATTGCTAAAGCAATTAAGAATTAATTTATTTCTTCTTCAGAGTCTTCTTTAAATCCGCCTAGCAAGTAAATCCCAAATATCATCATTATAATACTTAAGACAAGAAAAAAATCACTATTTTCTACCATAAATTGGGCAAAAGATAATGCGGTTGCAGCTGGAAGAATAAATGCAACTAAAGGAAGACAAGCAGGACACGCTGGAACAATAAACGCAATTAAAGTTCCTATTCCTCCACTAGTAGTGCTTATAGTTTGGTGTTTTAAACTGCATGCATGATGCCTGAAAGTGTGAATTTGTAAAGTTAACAAAATACCAAACAAGAAAGAAGTTACAACTAAAAGAGAAAGATTTAGTTTAGGAATAACCTCGAACCAAACATCTAAATTTTGCATCCCGCCAATAGAAAACGTTTGAAGAAGAAGATAAACTAAAAAAATGACTGAAGCAGAGAAAACAATAGTTGCAAGATCTCTTCCATGATTCAACATTTTAAGTAATTTAATCATTTTTTTAATTCAATTATTTCCTCTTTTTAAAATTTTGTAAAAAAAATAAAAAATAGTAAAATCAGTTAAGTTCTGATTCTATTGCTTGCTTGAACACGGTATAAGGCTGGGCCCCAACAACACTTAATCCATTAATTAAGAAGCTTGGTGTCCCGCTTAAACCAGCACTGCTAGCCTCCTTTAGATTTTCTTGAATCAATTTGTCAAATTTACCTGAGCTTAAACAGGTTTGAAATTG
>JACRAI010000079.1 GCA_016213425.1 archaeon
GTCAAAAGAAGAATTAAGCAATATTTACCAAGATCAAACAACTCTTGAAAATAATTTAAAAGAGCTTGCAAGTGCATTAAGCAAAGAAAAGTTATCTCAGAAAGCAAAAATTGCTTTATTAAACAAATATTCAATGGCAGTCACATTAGTTCTCAACAAAGATAGCGCAAGAATTAACAAACTTGTTAAGCATAATGAAGGTCTTGCAAATCTAATAAATGAAGTAAGCACTAAAGTTGAGGATGTTCAAACAAGCTTTTTAGAATTAAGAGCAAAGACATATAGACCTGAGAATTCTGAAAGAATTAATAAAATTATTACTCCTTGTGTAAGAGTTAGTTGCTATTTAGAAGTTGGTTCTGGAACGGTTATTTACAGCAAACAGGAAGGAGAATTTTTTTATAATTATTTGACTACAGCACTGCACGTTGTTCAAGGTGCAACAGAAGGAAAAGCAATAACTGTGGTCACATTTGATAAAGAAGGGGATGAAGATGACTCTTTTTCAGAAGAAGTAAAACTAATAAGAATGAATGAACGAAAAGATTTAGCATTTATAGAAATAGTATCTGATTATGAACTATCTCATGCAAAAATTGCGTCAAAAGAAAAAGCAGAAAACATTCAAAGATTTGACGACGTTTATGCTGTTGGGTGTCCTTTGGGATATGAACCATTACAAACAAGAGGAGAAATAACCGCAACAAACAAAGTGTTAGGAGAAGAAACCTATTGGATGACAAACGCTAATACTATCTTTGGCAACTCAGGTGGAGGAATCTTCTTGTCGGAAACTAATGAGTTTATAGGCATGTTAGCAAGAATTTCAGCATACAACAATTTCATAAACATAGCTGTACCGCACATGGGAATTTTTGTTCCAGCACCTCATCTTTATGAATGGTTTGAAAGTGAAAACTTGCAATTTTTGTATGATGATTCTTTTAATAGAAAAGATTGCTTGAAAAAAGGAGTTCAATTAAACACAGGACACCAAATGCAAGAACCTGTCCAAGAAGAAGATCCTAGCACTCTTAAGCCAGTATTAAGATAAATTTGTCAATAAATTTATAAAAATAACAAGTACGGGACAATTATGAGTTTAAAAAAAGCAGGTTACGTGTTATTAGCATCAGGATTGGGAGTTATAGGAAGTTACGGAGCTTACTGGCAGAATAACAATAATAGAAAACAAGAAGAACTCATTTTGAATCAAAGAGAGCAGATTCAAAATTTAGAAGAAGAATTTTCATTGCTTAAAAATTCACAAATTTCTTCTATAAAAACTGTTAAAGATATTTTTGAAGCAGTAAATAATTCTAACGCTAATTTAGAGGAGAGACTTGATTTTTTAACAAAACTCTTTTATGGAATGGATTCATTGCAGTCTTCAAAAATAGATTTCTTAACTGGAAGATTTGATGTTATTAAAAAAAATGTTGAAATAAATAACAGCGAGATAGCAGAATTGAGACAAAAATCAGGGCAGCTAGATGTAGCAATTCATGGAATGAGACTTAGCAAAGATTTATTTGTTGATTTGAACAAAATGTATGAAGAAACAATAAGTCCAGTCATTAGGATTACTGACGGAATTTCATCTGGAAGCGGAGTGGTAGTTTATAGCAAGCCAGACTTAAATAATCAATATCACACATTTATTTTAACAGTAAATCATGTGGTTGAAGATATTACACCTAATGATCAGACGAGAGTTCAGGATTTCTTGAAAAACGGAATAATAAGAGGAATTTACCTGCCAAATGTAATTGCAAAAAAACCTTCAGCAGACTTAGCAATCATTGAAGTTGTTGCCCCATTGCAAATGAAGACTGCAAAATTAATACCTAAATATAAAATAAATTATTTGAGATTGTATGAAAATGTTTGCGCAGTTGGATGCCCTCTAGGCTATCCTCCACTACCAACAACAGGAATATTATCCAGCGTAAATACGCGATTAGAAGGTGAAAATTATTGGATGATAACTTCACCTACTGCTCCAGGAAATTCAGGCGGAGGTGTGTTTTTGTCAGAAACAAATGAATTAGTGGGTATAACAAGCAAAGTTGCAGGATTTCAAAATCCTTGGCCTAATTTAATTGCACACATGGGATTAATGGTATCTCCCGAAAGCATATACCAATTTTTAGACGAAAACAATCTTCAATTTATTTATGATGAAACATTCAATTTAGAAGATTACTTAAATAAAAAATAAAACTTAAATTCTATAAAGAGGCAAGCTAGCACACCTAAATGCTCCGCCAATTTTTGTTGTTTCATAAAAATTTAATTCTAAAACTTCTACGTTCAATCCTTCTAAATATAAATTCATTTTTTTAGAAGACTTTCTAGATATTACTTTTGTAGGCGACAAAGATAAAACATTTGTAAATAATTCTTGTTGTTCTTCTTTTGTTAATAAAATAAAAGAGTATTTGTCTTGAAAAGATCTTGGCAAGTCATAAATTCCTTGTCTGTACAGAAATGCATGCTCTTTGCATATGGGCATGAAAGAACAATCAAGATGCAGTACATCTTCTCCTTGACTTGGCCTCTTAAGATAAATGGGAGTTATTTTGTAATTAGGAAAGTTTTTCTTTAAAAAAAACAATCCTTGAAGACCAGTCCTTTGGCCTATGCCAACAAAAATTTCTTCTTTATCATAAATAACATCCCCACCTTCAATATTTGCATTTTCTGGAGCGTACAAGATTTTTGATGGATGAATTTTTTCAAGAATTTTATTTAATCCTTTAATTTCATTTTTTCTTTCTTCTTTAGCCATGCTTGAAACAACAAAAACATCGTTGATAACAAAGCCTACATCACGAGTAAATATTTGCTCTTGAACACCTTCAACTGGTTCTACTTCATGAATTTTAACGCTGTTCTTTATTAAGCACTGTTTAAAGTTCTCGTACTCTTCAATGATTTTTTCTTTTCTTGGAGCATTTACACCAAAAAAATGTTTTTGACGCTCGTTAAGAATTTTCAAAGGAACTTGATTAAAAGTATAAGGACATCCTAGAACAACTTCTTTTAAAACACCTGTTTCAGAATTAACATTAAGTTCTAAGGCCATGAATAAACTTCATACTGCAAGCATTATATATTTTGTGACTTAAAATGAATTCATAATACATGAAACAAAAAACTACTTCGAAGTAGTCAAAATAGAAAGTTTTAAATAGGATCAAATAGTATTCCTCTTAAAAAAACAATTTCAAAATAAAACAAAAGTCAATGTCACAAGAAAATTTAGAACAAAAAACACAATCCTTGCCTTTCAAAGAGAAATTGAAAGAAAGTTTCAAAGCTTTACCAATAATTCTTGGCTGCACTGGAGGGATCTTTGTATTTCTTCATGCCACAGATTGTTCGAGTGTTGCAAACAGAATCGCTCCTCAAGAACTTAATTTTTTCAATTACTTGGCGGGCGGAGCAGGACTTTATGGCGGATTTGTTAATCAAAAACACAAAAAATTAACTTCAATAGCTGCGCTTTTAACTTCATTTGCTCCTGAAATAAAAGAATATTTCTCGCAACCAAATACAGATTTAAAAACACTAGGATTGTTAGTGGGAGTAAAAAGTTTAAGTTATGGTCTTTTTTATACAGTAGGATATTTTGGACAAAAGGAAGATTGAAATGAATCCAGCTATTTTAATCATAGATATGCAGTCTCGTTATTTAAGAGATATTAGACTTAAAGAGACAGAAATACTGATTGCTTCACAAATTGAAGTTCTGTCTCAATGCAGTTCTAGTAACATACCTGCTATTTTAATTGAATTTGAAGGAGCTAGCGAAACAATCAGAGAAATAATTAATGCATGGGAAAAAGTAAATAGAAAAAACTTAATCATGAAAAGCAGTCTCAACGCATTTGACAAAACAAGACTTGATAGAATTCTTAAAGATTGGAATATTGATCAAGTAATTTTAGGAGGAGTTGAAGCTTCCGCATGTGTATACAGTACTGCCGTGGGAGCCCTCACTCATAAATACTCAATCGGAACTTCAAAGGACTTAATAGCAGATCCATATCAGGCAACTTCAGCATATGAGAACACTGTTGACTTTTTTAAAGTTAAAGGAGATCTTTTTAATGATCATAAAGAACTTTTAGAATATTTAAATAAGGCAGTACTTATTTAGGATATTGCAAAAAATAATAAGTTTTATATACAACCTCATGCTAGAATTCTTCAATCATGTTAAAAATGGCTAGAAAAACGGCTAATGAGTATAAAAATGGAAGCGCAAACGCAGAAGAAAAAGGAAGAGTATGCTATCGTGCTAGATTTCTTGCCACACGGCTATCCTTTTGATAAAACACCTAGCCATAAAAAGACTGCTATTGTTCAAGCTTTAGGAAAAAACAGATTTGTTCTTTTGGAATTAGTTCCTAAAAAAGATGTATTCTTGAGACCTTATCAAGAAGTTTATATTGGAGAAGGTAAAAGAGAAGAGATACATCACATTATAGGAAAGCTTCCACTTGAAAGAATGACTGCGGCTGCTAAGTCCGAACTAGAATTTGTTGTTAAAGATTTAGTTAAAAAAACTGAACCTGATTTTGTTGAATTTTTTAATAAAGCTCAGCCTTTAACTACAAGAATGCATCAGTTAGAATTATTGCCAGGGCTTGGTAAAAAGCACATGTGGGAAATAATTGAAGAAAGACAAAACAAGCCTTTTGAAAGTTTTGAAGATATAAAGAAAAGAGTAAAATTAATGCCAGATCCAGAGAAAATAATAGTTAAAAGAATAATTGATGAAGTATTGGGTGTTGAAGAAAGAAAAGTATTTGCAGAATAAATTTTTATTATCTATTTCTAAAACTTACAAAACAAGCTTTTTTGATCCAACAAGCTTCGCATTGAGGTATTTGTTCATACTTCTTGCCAAAACAAGGATCATTAACCAATTTTATCATTTTTATTTCCATAACACACAAATATGGCTGATTTGATATTTAAAGGTATCTATTTGATGAGTTTTCTTTGTTTTATTAACTATTAAAAATGTCTAGTTGTTTCGCGATAACAGATTGAAAAATTTATTTTTTTATTTTATGTAGAACAATCATTCTTCTTATGATAATATCTTCTTTCTTTTCAAGAACCTCTTTAAAGTCGAACCAGATTCTTCTAAAAAAGTCAAGTTTAAATTTTCTTATGTGTTTTTCTTCTGGGTCTGATAAGTATATTATTTTTTTGTCGATTCCTACAACTACAGAATAATGTGTATCATAATCAGAAAACCATGCGACAATAACTGGAATTTTTTTGTTAACAACATATTTTCTTATATCTTTAAACTCGCAGAAATCTTTAACAAATCCAGTCAAACCGAGAGTTTTTGCAGCCTTAACAATATTGCTTGCTCTTGTTCCGTGAGCGTCAGATTTACATAACTCGACTAACTCGTCTCGAGATTTTTTAATTCCAAAAAAATATAGTATTACCTTTAGACAAGTTGGACCACAGGTTATTTCAGTTTTTTGTTTGAAATTTTTTACGTTTAACATTACAAAAATTTTTATACCTCTTTTTTACAATAAATCATTAATTGAAGCTCTATACATGATATCATAGGGACTGATATCTATATACTTTTCTATTATTTGCTTTACTCCTCTATTTAAAATAGCTAGTTGAGTAATGGAATCTTGACTTAAATTTTCAGGATCATTAATATTGAAATAATTCTTTACTTTTTTAATGCTGTTTTCTATAAATTCAGGAGGCATTTGGTAAGGAGATCTATCATTAGTATACTTTCCAGGCCAATCTTTATTGAGTAAATCTCTTAGGTCATCAAACTCTTTAACCCAAATTTCTCCCTCAATATTTTTTCTTATTCTACCAAAGCCCAAAAATTCTCTTAATTCTTCTTCAAAAAGAACAAATTTTTCTTTATCAATTGAGTGAAGTTTTGCCGCATAAAAACAAGCATCTGCCATTTCATTAATACTATCACTGTGAATCACCAAATAATTAGTTTGAGCTCTACACTTTAAACTGTCATAAACTGTAGCAGTTTGACCAACGTAAGCACCTGGAAAGCCAATCATATCTTTATCTGTTTTAAAACATGGAGGAAGAATACAGGAGGGATTAGAAAAGTATAAAGCTAAAAAAATAAAAGGCATTTTTTTAGTATCAACATTTTCAACACACACTTGGACTGTGCTTGAAATTTCAGGAAAAAGAGGGCTTATTTCTTCTAGCAGCCATCTTAAAGCGTAAGGGTTTGTAGGTAAAACTCTTATTTCTGAAGTTTGATTGCTGTGATTTTCGCTTCTAGGAACTGAATTAGGAAAACAATATTTTCCATCATTCAAGTAATCTAAAAAATCTTTAGACAAAACAGTTGAATAACCTAGTTCTACTCCTACTGTTGGTAAGTTTTTAGAATATGCATGAACTTGCTTCAAAAAATTAACTAAATCTTGTTTTTGTTTTATTTCTAAATAACTTTTGAAATGAATCAACTCATAATCACCGAAATTTAAACCATCATGATCGGTTAATTCACTGAGAGTTTTCTTGAATTCTTCACAAACAATTTTTTTTCTTGAAATATGAGAAACGTACGCGGGTTTTTTAGAAAATAAAATAATTATTCTTTCAAGCATGGTTCTTATTTTTTAATACCTCTTCAAGTGATGTGCGATAAATTATATCCAAAGGACTTGTATTAATATGTTTTTCTATTACAGATTTAACTGAATTGTTAATTTTTCTTATCTTAATCATATCTTCTTCAGTTAAGTTAAAACAGTTGCTTTCTAGATTTTTAATTCCCAGATTCATTTTTGCTTTTCTAACACTTCCTTCAGAAAAAAAGAAAGGCATTTGATACGCGGCGTTAGAAGCAACGTCTAAATTAGGCCATTTTTTTGTTAAATAATTATTTATACCATCATCCTCTACAACATAAACATGGCCTTCACGGGTTATTCTTGCTTTTGGAAAACCTAGAACTTTCCTCAAATCTTCTTCAAATTCCTTGAACTTATCATCATCTAAAGAGTGAAATTTTGCAGCATACAAAACTGAATCCGAAATTTCTTCATAGCTATTACTGTGAAAAACCGCATAATTTGTTTGCGCTCTGAACTCTAGAATTCCTTGCTTATTAACTGTTTGACCTACATATGCTCCTGGAAATCCTATCCAGTCAGGATCATAAGAGTTAGAGGGAGGGAAAACACAAGAAGGATGAAGAAAATATAATGCTAAAAAAATATGAGGCATTCTTTCTTCAAACACATCTCCAATACAGACTTGAACTGAACATGAATTATCTGGTAAGTTTGACTTCATTTCTTCGAGAAGCCACCTGAATGTATAAGGATTTGTTGGAAGAATTCTTATTTCAGATAAATCTTTTGAAGAATAATTTTTAGGAACCGCATTATCAAGAACATAACTTGCATCGTTAAAGTGATCGATTATTTTTTGATCTAGCTCTTTTGAATAACCTAATTCTGCACCTACAGTTGGAAGACTGCTTGCATCATCATGAACTTGTTTTAACAAATCAACTAATTCTTGTTTTTCTTCATCATCATTGAACGGCTCTTTTAAGTATACTAAAGCGTAATCGCCAAAATCAAGATCGTTGAAGTTTTCTCTAAGTTTTTTTTCAATAAGTGTTTGATTTCTTATTTGTGCCAATCTTTTTTCACGTTGCTTAACTTTAGTAGTTTTAGTATGCCAACTTTGCAAATTTTTATATAAAGAAAAAGGGTTCAAACTGTTAATAAAACTTTTAAAACCTCCATTTTTCTTTTTACTAATCTCCCAACTCATAAGAACAGAATAAAACCGTAATAATGTTATTTAAATGTTTTGACTTAGATTACTTCTAAATAAGCCAGGTTATTTTTACAATCCGAAACTAATTTAAAATTCTCTAACAAATCTTTAAAGCCAAGAATTAAAGGCACTTGGTCTGTTAACGCTAAAAAAGCAGTCATTTTTATTTCATTAGTTCTATTTGTATCTCCATCAACAATAACACATTTAACTTTACCTATACTAACATCTATACTACACTGTTCTTTGTTTGACATGCCGAACATTTTGTGGCGAGAATATTTCTCATGAAGTGCACTTCTCCAAACTGTTAAAGGAAGAACAGAAACATATGCCCCAGTGTCAATTATTGCTCTGAAAACTTGAGAGAAACCTTTTTCTGTTCTAAATCTAACACTTGCTTTTAATCTAATTATTCTAAAATCACCTATTTTTTCATCGAGAGTTTTATCTCTGAAAGTATCAAAAAACAAGTTGAGCTTGACCATATACATGATCTCCACAGTCTATAAATAAAACGGGGACTTCTTCTTTGCCAGTCAAACTTTTAGCTTTGTTCATAACCTCACTCAAATCTTCTCCTGCGGCAACTATTACTTTATTATTTATTGCAACCCATTTATCACGATAGTTTTCTAAGAGCTCAGTGTGATGAGTTTCTCCCCACTTCAGATCTTCCCAAAATACTGGATCTGTGTCAATCATTTTCTTCATACCTCCATTAAAAATATAGTAATTATTAAATTTTTCTAAATTTTAAATGTCTTTTCTATAAAAAGCGGAAAATCCATCTAAAAAAACTAAAATATTTGCTAAAAAACTGAAAAATTTGCACATCTATTTTTTATTCTTAAACACTAACTGATCTTGATAATCTTCTAAAAAAATCAATCCTTGACTTCTAGCATGACTAGCAAGACTTTCCTTAGTTGAATCTTTATAGTGATCAAAATCAGTTGAATCAAAAATTATTATTCCTTCAGGTTTAGTTATTCTCGAATAACTTTTCAAGTTAGGCAACATCAAATTAGTAACATTACAAAAAACTGAGTTAAAACTATCAGATGCGAAAGGCAGATTTTTAACATCTCCTACAACTTTTTTGCCTTCACCCAGCTTAGAAAAATATCTGTTTTTATCTTTGCTGTTTAAACCTTTGCGGCCTTCTAATGATAAATGCACCACGCGATCAATTCCTAAAGCACACTTTGGCACCGTATCAAAACCGCTGGCAGGATAAAATAATAAACCTAAATTATATTTTTGATCAAAATAAACAAATTGGTCGTATCTTTGTGCATTTTTAATAAACCAGGCAAGTTTAAAATCTGGAGAAGTATTTGGTCCTATTAGTTTATTACTTATTTTTGAACCATGTGCACGCAAGAAAGCGATCATATCTTCGTCAAGAAAAGCCGCTCTACCATATTCTTCACTAACCCATGCTTCAAATCTAGAGTAAACAACTGACAAATCCCATTCGGTTATTATATCATTATTTTTCGTCATTTTAAGGCTGCTTAAAATCTAATAATTCTTCGAGAGGTGTTTCTGGCTTTTTTGTATTAGTGCAACACCTTATCGAACCTTGTTTTTCTCTAGGAGCAATGCTCATATTAACTTCAACAACTTCTAAACCATATTTTCTCAATAAGTTTACAAAATAGGGAGTGTTTCTGTTGGCAAAAACTATTTCTCTGCCATTTTTAGGAAGAACTAAACAGTTCAAAGCATAAAAATTGCAAGATCTAACGTGAGAAGCATAACGTACTAAACATAACTCTTCTTTATAAGCGATATTTTCAAAAGTGTAAACGTCATCATAAAAACTTTCGTCAACGAATAATAATTTCTTTGAATGAATTAATAAAGAGGTTAAATCTGTGTGATCAAGAATATGATCTGGATCTCTGTAATGTATTGATGGATCGCAACCTGCAGGAATTACGTGAACTCTTTGTTTAGGATAAAAAGGTTGAATTTTTTCTTTAATGGCTAATTTGTCAGACTTATCTCTGAAAACGTTGTTAGAAACTAAAACAAAATCATCGCAAAAATTAAAACAACCTCCTTCACCTGCCTCACCGTGCTTTTTCTCAATTACATATCTTCCTCTTGTGAAGACATAATGATCTCTAGGCCAAGAAACAGGAACCTCTTGAACTTTAAATCCTGCGTCAGATATTTTCTGAGCCAATTCTTCTCTTTCACCCCATTGTTCAGGATAATGATTAGGATGAACTCCTACAAGTACAACAAAATCTTCTGATGATTTATTTTCAGTTATCATTTTTTCCTCCTGTAAACTACAGGCTCCCAATATCCTACTAATTTACCAGTATCTTCATAACGTTGAAATTCACACCTTCCAGCTTTATTTGTTAATTCCTCATCAATCACCAAATCATCGAAATTAAATATCATTGGTCTTCTCTTGTCACAAGGGATATAATCCAACGCATTCGATAAATAAACTTTTGAGAACTTTCTTTCAGATATCACTTCTGAAATATTTGAAGGTTTCAAAAATACTAGTTGTTCTAAGTTCCCCCTTATTTTTTGCCTCCTTCCTCTTTTTGAAAAATAACAGTTTCTTTCTTTTATCAGCTCTTTGAAATTATCAACAGACGACCTTAAAAAAAGAGAGTATTCTTCTCTTCTTAATGCTTCAGCTCTTAACTTAACTAAAAAGATTTGATCTGAACTTTTATCAACAACCTCAACTCTTGCAGCATATTCTAGCATAGCAAATGCTTGATCTCCAGATCCAGCTATCGCTAATACAGAATCATTTTGTTTTAAATCTAAACCGTTAATTATCGCAGGCAAACTTTCATTAGTTTTAGAATAAGGCACTCGTTCTAAAATATCCTTAATACTTTTTTTAAGATCTGCTACTTTTTTTATTCTCATTCTACCTCATAATAAACTATTTTTTCTAAATTATTTGTGTGTACTCTGTCTGTTGATTTTGGAAAACAGAAAGATATTTTGTTTTGCATAAAATAATCTGCTAAATCTATTATTACTTCCGCCATAATTCTGTACTGATCTGTTGTTTTCTTTTGATACGGATGAAGCATTATTGTTATTTTATTATTTCTTAATTGTTTTTCTGAATGTTTAACCTCTACAAGATCACTAGAGAATCCGAAACCAGTAGTATTGAAAGGATGAACATAATTTCTAACAAGCAAAGTAATAACTCCAGGAACATAATCAAGAATACAGTTTTCTTTTTCTGGACTTTCTTGTCTTCTTTCTCTTAATTTGTACTTACCACTTTTAACTAAAACATCAACAAAACTCTTGTAATCAGTATTAACAAGAATAGGCCAGTTATCATAAACTCCATATTCGACAGATATCAAATCCATTTCTTGCTCGCCAACCATAACTTTACCTTCAGGACATTCTTTCAATGCTCTTAAATATTCTTCAATTTTCATGCTTGCACCTTTTGGAAAACTATTGGTTTCCAAGCACATGATGGTCTCAATTCAAATTCATGTTTTTTTGCTTTTTCAGTTAGATCTTCTGCAATTTTTAAATGCGAACTAATTAGATCAATAAAACTTGTTTTGTCCAACTCTGTTGTAACTAAGCAGTCTGAGTTGCTCACGTAAATTAAACCTCTAGGAAGTAAAAGCTCTGTGAGTCTGGTAAAATAATAAGGTTTTTCTTTAGAAAACAAATAATCTATTGCATTAGATAAATATATTTTTGAAAATGCTTCAAAAGGAGGTATTTCAAAAATATCTTGTGGAGGCAAGATTTCAAGATTGCATAAATTTTTTCTAATGCTTTCAAGCCTTGTTTTTTCTGAAAAATATTCTTTTCTATGTTTTGAAAAAAACCCACCATCCCCCGACTTAAAAAAAAGATCTTGATTTTCACTTTGCAAAGCCTCAATTCTTAGCTTAACGAGATCTAGCTGATAGGAATCTCTATCAACAAGTTTAACCTTACAACCTCTTTCTAGCATAGCAAAAGCTTGGTCCCCAGAACCTGCAACAGCTAAGACTGAATCTTTTGGCTGTAAATCTAAACCTTCAACTATCGCACTTAAAGATTCATTAGTACAGGAGTAAGAAACCAATCCTAACCAAGAATAAATATTTTTATCTAATTCTTCTCTAGAACTGTTACTGTTCATTTTTTCACCTTCTGCTTCTTTCTCCATTTTTCATATTTCAAAAAGTCTTGCTCTGTTAATTTTTGTTTTGCATAAAGTGAATCGTGAATTACTGCAATTTTATGAGCTTCAGAAAGGGGCAATTCTTGATGCACTCTGAGGTCTGCTTCAAGGATTTCATGCAATACTACTGGACCTTTGAATTTTTCAGGAATTCTTTCACAAAAATAAATATCTGCACCAGTATAATATGTGGGCGCAAACCATACCGCAGTATCAAGATCTGGACTTGAGGTGACAAAATAAGTTCTGCCGAAATACTCTAAAGTTTCATGACTCCCATCTAAAAACAATCCATCAACTGCAGATTTTAAAGCATCAAAGTCTATGTTCATGCTTGCACCTCTTTCACTTTATTAAATATTAAAACTGCGTGACCTATTGTTCTGTTTTTGATCTTGCTCGCAACTTTTTCACCCCAAATAATATTGAAAACTTTTTTTGCATCATTTAATGAAGAAAATTCAAAATAAGTTTTTATTTTTTTGAAAACTGTAAAACCTTTTTCTTTTGCCCAGTCATTATACTTTTTAGAAGAACCGTCAACGGGGTCTTTTCCTCTTACTTTTTCAAACTCACTGATTAAATCGTTTTCTAC
Organism: archaeon; assembly: GCA_016213425.1. GTDB lineage: Archaea > Nanobdellota > Nanobdellia > Woesearchaeales > ARS49 > JACRKG01. Next base: position 12,630 of record JACRAI010000079.1, read on the forward strand.
AAGATAAATACTTCCACCTTTTTTTAGAACTCTTAACATTTCTGATATAACTTTATTTTTCGCAAACTTTAATTGCTCAGAAGAAACATCTAAACAAATATATTTCTTTGCAAAATGTGCGAGCAAGGCTGCATACTTACCAGTGCCGCAGCCAACGTCTAATACGACTTTATCTTTAACTAACTCTTTTAAAATTTTAAAAATCTTTCCAGGTTTATCTTCTGCATCACAAAATTCTTCATAAATTTCATTTTTTGTGTAATAACTTTCAGATCCTTCACTTAATGTTCCCATTCTCATTTTGTCTCCGGAAATATTATATCTGCAAGGTATTTTGCAACATTTCTTGGTTTTCCTTTACCTGGATGCATGTGCATATGGATTCCTGGAACAGAATTAACTTCTATAATTCTGTAATTTTCAGTAGTTTGTTGAACAGTTACATCTGTTGTTAAGAAGTCTATTCCTGCATAAGGCAATCCGTGGAAGACTTCTAAAACTCTTTTACAAATCTCAATTACTGAAGGATGAATTTTATCCGTGTAATCTTCACACATCGCACCTACAGCAACGTTAGAGTTATGTCTTAAGTAAACTTTCTCATCTGGTTTAGGCACGTAGTTTAGATCTTTACCAGATCTTGCTAAGAAAATATTAACAGTATCATCCAATAATACAGGGCATAAACAATTGGTTCTAGGATTCATTCTTCTTTCAGTTTCTTCCTTAGCAAGTTGTTCAATAGTTTTTGCTCCATCGCCTATAACGTGTGCTGGATCTCTATGTAGAGCTGCATAATTTCCATTTTTGTCAATGAAAACTCTGTGCTCTTTACCTTCAAACTGTTCTTCGATAATAAAATCTTTACTTAAAGAATCGATTGCTTTCTTAATTTGAAATAAATTCTCTAAATCCATATGAACTCCATTACCGTGAGAGCCGAAGTTTGGCTTAACAACTAATGGAAAAACTAATTGTTGAGCATAAACTAAAGCATCATTCACTTCATCAAAGCAGAATTTTCTTCCTTCAACAACACTAAAACTTGCTTTCCTCATTAAAGTTTTAGCTAAATACTTGTCACCGCTAATTATTGAAGCAGGATAAGGACTTATTGAAGAATCTCTATCTAACAAAAATTCTTTATGTCCTTTGTATTCTGCTTCAAGTAATTCTAAGTCTTTTTCTATACTTATTACAGTGATGCCTCTACTTTGAAGTTCTTTAACCAATAATCTTTGGTTAGTGTGCAATGCTTGTAATTCTGTTTCGCTCAACATTTATCTTCTAGATTCTCCGTCACCTGAACCTCTTCTGCTTTCTCCACCACTATTCTCTTTAAAATTTCTTGGCGATGCAGTTCTTGACTCACTGGAAGCAGGACCTTTTGATTCTCCTTGTAAAACGCTTCTTGGTCGAGATCCAGATCGGTATAGTACCAATGGTTTTGGGTTATATTGTACTGAGTGCAACACAACTTTTTCTACTCCTCCAAATGCAACTCGTACTTCTGTTCCTTCGCTTGTAGTAACTACTCCGTTCACTTTTCCATCGATGGTGTATTGTGTAATTCCAGAATCAACACAGTACACGTTCACTACTTTGCCATCTTTTTCAAAATGGTATCTTTTGTCTTCTGGAAGTTTTATTGGTGCTTTGTTAACAAAATCAACTAGCTCTCCAATGTCTTTGCTTCCAAAAGTTCCTTTTAATTCATTTAATTTTTTCATTTTTGTTTTCCTCCCACTAATAATATTCCATCTTTCTTACCTTCCATAACACTCGAAAATGTTATTTCTTGGCAAGGAATTCCTAAATTTTTAAAGACGTCTTGTCTTATTTCAGGATTATCAATTTGACTTCTGTAGTCATCTTCAAGATTAAATTGGTGTCTAAAATCATATACATAAGCAGCACAAATAACTCCTCCAGGATTCAAATTTTCTGTCAACGGGCTTATGACTTCATCACAAAACGCTTGCAAGTAGTCAGGTCTATAACGAAATAATTCTTTAGCATAATCAGAAATATTCGACAACAAAATAACATCATACTTTCTGTTTCTTAAATACGTTTTAAGTTTGGTTATATGACAATTTACCCATTTGGTTTGTTTTTCTTTAACATTTTCTTTCGCTTGCTCGAATTTTTCTTCTGAATTAAGATAAAGATTATTTCCGATACTTAACTTGTTCATATCCCAAGCAGAACTAAATAATTGAGATACACGAAGCTTATCTCCTTTGTTATCTTCTTCTTCAAACATTTTATCAAGTGTTGTGGCGGCTAGCTCTGATAAATTTGCTCTTAATTCATTGTAAACTTTAAAATCCAAAACAGATTTGTTGAGATCTCCACTTTCTGTTAGATTTTCAAGCAAAAAGAATTGTTTAAATTCTTCAAAGCTTAAACTTTGCAAAGCTTTTAGTTTGAGCTCAGTGAAAATTCCTGAAAAAATATTTAAGTCAAAAGAATCAACTATGCCTGCGCCTTGAAGATATGCATTAATTACTTGATCCCCTGAACCGCTAACAGTTAACACTTTAGCATTATCTAAATTTAATAAAGGTAAATAGCCTGCAAGATTTTCAGTTGTGAACGCGTATATCCTTGCAAATAAAGCAAAATCCCCATCCATAAAGATATGTGGATAAAATCCACTATTCCATAACCTATCTCTAGCAGGGATTAATCTTTCTTCATTCTCATAAGTTATTAATCTGCTCATTTTTTCCACCTTAAAGGACAACCTGTAGTGCCTTCTATTGATTTCAAGTAATTTTGAAGTTGACTGGAGTTCAAAACAATGTCTAAACCTTCTCTTACTGTTAACTTGCTTCTGTACTCTGGATTTCTCTCAACTATCCAAGTGCACGGAGAAACTCTTCCCAAATTATCAATATACAAGAATTTTTTTCCTCCAGGACAAGATGAACAAGTTGAATTTTCTGCATTAGGATTAAAATTGTGATGAACTTTTATTCTTCCTATATACCCCAGGGATAGTTCATCAATTGTATCTGCTAATTCCTGAGCGCTCTTTTGTGTAACAGAAGAGTAATCTCCTGCAATTCTTCCTGCAGGTTCCATAATTGAAAAAATTACTTCGTTAACGCCTTGTTGTAGACATAACTCAACCACATTTCTTAAGTAAGAATCATTTTGTTTGAAAATAACAGTACCTACTCTCACATAAATTCCTTCGTTAACTATATTTTGCAATCCATTGAGAGTTCTTACAAAAGTTCCTTCACCTCGAACACCATCATGAATTTCTTTTATATGACCATCAACACTTACATGAACCATATTAAGTCCTGCGCTGGCCAATCTTTGAGCTTTTTCTTTAGTTACTAAAGAAGCGTTAGTTGATACATCAACAACTAAACCAGAGTTAGCAGCATATTCTAAAACTTCAACCAAATCTTTTCTTACAAAAGGCTCGCCGCCTGTGAATTTAATATGTGAAAAACCTTTATTTTTAAGAGCATTTATTCCTCTGATTATTTCTTCTGTGTTTAATTCTCCATTAATTTTTTGAGGACCTGAAGCAAAAATGCAATATGAGCAATCATAATTACAAACATTTGTTATTTGCCAAAGTACTCTGCCTCCTTCTTGAGGTATTCTAAATAAACAGAAATCATAATTCGCAGTTTCAAATTCTCCTGTGTTAGTTTGCATGTCTTAAAATTTCCTCCAGTAATCTTGAAATATTTATTCTTCCAGATGTTTCTAACTCATAATAATCTCCCCTTCTTTGCTCAAGCTGTGTTTGTAATATTCTTCTTCTTTTTTCTTCATTAGAATATTGTACGCTTATTCTTTTCTTGATTTGTTCTAAAGGAAGATCATCCCCTTGCAATCTTTCTAATTGTAATTTGTAAGGACAATGAATTAAAAGCATGTTGTAGTTAGTTAAGTCTAGTCTTGCTTTTTCTGCAAATCTCGCCCATTCAACTAACACAATGCCTGATAATAAATTAAGTTCTCTTTTTACTTCATATATTGTTGCAGAATCTATAATGTGTTCTGCAAAAACTCTTTTTTCTGTATCAGAAAACATTTGTTCAGCTAATTTTTTTCTATCTACAACACTTCCTTGGAGTATTATCTCACCAAAATAATTTACTAACTGTTCTTTAATTTCAGGAGTTTGAACTACTCTTTTTCTTTCTTCATCAAAAGAAATAACACAAAGTTCTATACCTCTTGATTGTGCTTCTTCTTCCAATCTTTCACACACATAACTTTTTCCGCAACCCATTGAACCAGTAACACCTAACAAGTATCTCATCTTTGCCACCCTATTCCATACCTTAAAGGACAGAATGATATTATTTTGGCATCAGGAGTGCTGACTCTAGGATTATTATATTCCGCCCATTCGTTTACTTCTTTTACAACGCGGTAGTTTAATTTTTGAAGCTCGCTAACTAAATGGTTGACTTTTTCCAGTATAACTTCTTTATCTAAAGTTTCAAAACTTGAATGGGGTTGATTGGCATGAATGTATTGTTGAGGAATACTGCCTTGCGATTCAACATGTCTTGCGAAAGGAGTTCCAGCCCTTAAAGCTAAATAGTGCGCACGAATTTCATCCGGCTGAGTTTCTAAAATAAATTCAATAGTTCTGTCTAATGCTTGCTCGGTTGTTTTAGGTGCATCAAAAATCCAGCTAGTTCTTACTCTTAATCCTTGAGCTTTTGTTCCTTCAATTGCGTCTTTCATTTGTTGCGGAGTGATTTTTTTATTCATGAAATCTAGAACTTCTTGACTTATCATTTCCATTCCATAATGTATCCATCTGAAACCTGCTTGCTGCATTAACTTTACTGTTTCAGAATCATAACAAGAAACTGTTCCTAAACATCCTAGAGTGGTTTCTATGTTTCTTTCTAATATACCTTCTGATATTTCTTGCATTCTTTTCTTGTTAACTGTTGCGTGATCATCCAAGAATAACACTTTTTTTGCATCATGCTCCTTCACTAAGTATTCAATTTCATCAACTACTTTTGAAGCGTCGCGTCTTTTCCAGTAACCCCAGAATTCGTGAACGGGACAAAAACCACATTTTTCAACACAACCTCTGCTCGATAAAATAGTTCTAACATCAATATAATCACTAAGATCTACTAAAGATCTATCTGGTATAGGGAGTTGATTTAAATCAAATCTTTCTTTCCTTGAAAGAGTTCTTTTTAATTCTCCATCTCTTTTGTAAATCAATCCATTAATGTTATTCAAGAATGATTGAGACCAATCATTAGATTGCATTAATTCTGAAATTGCAGGTTCCATCTCTCCTAAAACTACAACAGTTTCTTCTCCTTTTAGAAATTGTTCAGGGTAATGATTAGGAGTTCTTCCTCCAATAATAACTTTTGATTTATGAGCTTCAGCTAATTTTACAATTTTTTCTATTCCCTGAATTGCTTCAGACCTAAATAAAGGAATGTGATAATCAAAAGGCATAACAGTGTAATCTGGCTTGAAATCTTTTAGTTCTGATTGAATTGTTTCTGGAGCTCTCTGTTTAATGTCCATATCTACTAATTTAACTTCGCTTCCTAAACTCTTAATGTAAGAGGCAACAGTGAGAACATCAATAGGTTCAATCAATAGATCTCTTGAACTGTACGGTTCATTTGGAGGATTAATTACTAAAACTTTCATACTGGCACCTCCATTTCAACAGTCCATAAATTCTCTGATTCTAAATTTCTTGTCATATACGTTTTAATTTTTAATTCATTAAAAATATCTTGCTCTTGAACATATCCTAAAGTGATGCTTGCTGGATTTTGCATTTTCAACCAATCAATAACTCTAATCGCGCTCCTTCCAAAGAAAATTATATCTTCGACAACTAAAACATTTTTTCCTTGTAATTGTTGTTTCACGCTTTCTTTAGATTCAATGCATACTGGCAGTAAAACCTTAGAATCTCTTCTAGTCCAGTAAGAGAATCTAACTGGAAAGATATTATTAACTCCTAAATCTACTGCGTTCAAAACAGCAGGTTCGAAACCGCCCGCAGCAATCGGAACTATAACGTCTATATTTTTATTTTTTAACAATTGTGCTGTGATTCTTCCGTATTTTTCAACGCTCCATTCTTGCCACGAAAGACGTCTTTTCTCAGCTCTTACAGGTTCACAAACATCACACAATGTGTAATTTAAAGGTAAAAGTTTTTCTTTAACTTGATCAAAAGGAATGCCTTCACCATAAAACCCATCAACAGTTATACATGCAGATTCTAATAATGATTTCAGCACTTTTGATTGTTCGTCACGCTTTTCAGTATCATAAACTTGCAGCAATCCATCAAAATAAAACTGCAAAATTCCTAAAACTAGTTCTTTAAAAAATCTAGGACGTCTTTCAGTTTCTAGAGTTTCTAAAAGATCGTTTAATTCAATATCGGAATAATCTGGAAATTCTCTTGAAGGATCAGACTGGAAAACAGGCCTTTCAACTCTTCTAACTACTTGTTCAAGAAGCATTCTGCACCTCTAACTTTTTTATCTTGATTTCTTTTTCTCCTGGCAAGAAAATTACTTCTGTTCCTTTATTCCAACCTAACAAACGCATTACATCTATAGGAATCGTTACAACAAATTGGCGCTTGTTTTGCTGGATTTTCATTCTTTCCTCCAATGAACTATTTCTTCAATTTTTGAATCATTACCAAACATCAAACTAACGTAATCATCTAAACACACAGGATTAGGAAATATTGGATCATATACTTTACTCCCTTCACAACA
>JACRAI010000075.1 GCA_016213425.1 archaeon
GGGGTTTTTTATCTGAAATGCTGTTTTTGGAGAAAATTTTTAAACTCAAAGAGTTAATTCTTATTATGAATCCAGAAGCAATTGTTAATTTAGTAGAAAAGAGTGAACAAGTCACAAGAATTTATTCCGACCTTTACAAAGAAAGAAAAACACTTTATACTACTTTTTCTGAAAATAAAGATCAGCAAATTCTTGAAAGGCTAAAAACTATTAATTTACGTGAAAGAAAAGTTCTTGAAGCACTTGAAAAAAATAAAGCAGAAATTCTTAAAAATATTGATTTGGCCAAAGAGTACTCCAACATTCATAAAAGTCTTGAATTCATGAGTGGATATTTTGAGCAATTAATTCAAGCTCAGAACGAATTTTTAGATAAAGAACTTTTAATGATAGAAGGTAAAATTAATTGGAAGCAGGCGCTTAAAGATTTTTATCATTACTTTAATGTTCTTGATAGTTTTGAAAAAAGAGCAAGAAAGTGCAACAAATATTTTTTTTCACCGAAAGAATTTCAAGAAGTTCTAAAAGCCAATGAGTCTTCGTTGCCTGTTCAAGTAAAAAATATTTTAGTCAACACAACTGTTTTTGTTTTAATATTTATAGGTATTTCTACCACTTTTTCATCTTTAGAAGAATTAAAGTTGTTTGACGTCAGCAAATTACCTTCAATTAATGATCTCTTAAGATTTGTAGTTATAGCTTCAATTATTTCTATGCTGAACTTACCTGCCAGGGTGCTTAATGGAGTGAAAAGTTCTAAAAGAGCAATAATTGAAGCGCTTAATAATTTAGTAATCGCGGAAGCAGAAGAAAAAACTGTGTGAAAAAACAAGTTTTTTTAGACATAATTCTAACCTTAGGATGCTTTTCAAGTACTTTTTAGAAAGATTTATAAGTGTTATAAGCATTATATCGGTTATATTGGAGGTATTTGAATGGAAACCACAACAATAGCTGTTTCAACTCATCTAAGAGACGAGATAAAGGAATTTGGTTCCAAAGGAGAAAGTTATGATGAAATTATCTCAAGGTTAGTTGAAAGTGCTAAAGAAAGACAATTACAGGAATTTCTTTTGGATGAAAAAGGGACCACTTTAGTTAGTGATGCTTTGGTGAGGGCTAAAAATAGGTGGCAAAAGTAATTATTACTTCAGGCTTAGAAGAGAGAATTAATAAAATCTTCAAAAAAGAAGCAGTAGAAATTTTATCTTTGTTATTAACTTTAGAAGAAAATCCTAAGAAAGGCAAAGAAGTTGGAGTTATAGGTGCAGTTGTAATAAAAGAGATAAAATACAAAAAGTTTAGATTTTATTTTATAACTGATGGTTTTAAAGTTAAGTATTTATCATCTGAAGAATTAAAAGATCTTTTAATAAAGTTTGTACGAATGTCCGAAAAGAAAGATCAACATAAAGCAATAAATGAAATAAAATTTGTTCTGAGAAATTTATGCAATGAAGGATTTTGAATGCAGAATTTTTGAACCACATTCTTAAACATTTTAACCACTTGACTTATTAAAAACTAATTCACCAAATTACTTCAACATCATCAGTTCTTTCGTGAGGTTTTATATCCACGTTTAAATTATCTTTTCTTCCGGCTTTAAATTCTAGAATTCCTTGCCATGCAATCATTGCTCCTTGATCTCCAGTATACTGGATTGGCACAGGTTTGTATTCTACATTTCTTGCTTCACACATTAAATTAAGCATTTCATTTAATCGTTTATTGGCTGCTACACCGCCTATAAGCAATAATTCTTTTTTATTCGTGTATGCTAAAGCTCTTTCGGCTATTTCACAAAGCATTGAAAAACTAGTTTCTTGAAAGCTGTAACATAAATCTTCAACTTTTTCTTTCTTGATTAATTGTTGTGCTTTAGTCATTATTCCGGAAAAACTAACATCCATTCCTTTAACACTATAAGGAAACTCGATATATTTTCCTTTCTTTGCTAACTCTTCAATTTTAGGACCTGCAGGAAATCCTAAATTAGCAGTTCGACCGAATTTATCTAAAGCATTTCCTAAACCTATATCTAAAGTTTCACCAAAAACACGAAATTTTTTATTTTCTAAAGCAATAACTTGGGTATTAACCCCGCTAACGTATAAGTAAACAGGATCTTTGAAGCCTGTAACTAAATTTCCAATAGTTAAATGAGCAACACAATGATTTATCCCTATCAAAGGCTTGTTATGCTTTTTAGCTAATTCTATGGCTTTATCTTTACCTACAACCAATGAAGGCGCTAAACCTGGCCCTTGAGAAAATCTAATCAAAGAAATTTCTTTCCACGAAATTTCAGATTTTTGAAGCGCATCATTAATAACTTTATCTGCATGAGTTTTATGATGTTCTCTGACCACGTCAGGAATCATGCCTTCTTGACTAGTATAAACTGCTCTTTCATTAGCTAAAATTTCTCCGTCAAAACTAACAATTCCGCAGCCAAATGTGTGAGCTGTGCTTTCTATACCTAAACAAATTTGTTTTTTCACCGGCAAGAATAATAGAGGAACGCTTAAAAAGGTTTTGTCAAATTGTGACTTTCCAATGTCCTCCTTTGTCTGGACCTATTCTTTTGAAAACTATGATGAATTGGTTTGCCATTTCTTTAAAGTGTGTTAAAGGTTCATTTACTTAGAACTTTCAATCTTCTGGTAAACATCAATCAATGTTTGCTCAATAGGATAGAATAATTCATTGAGTAATTTATCTGATAAAACTACTCCTATTTCATTTGCTAACTGATTGGTTATCTTTTTTTTATAAGTAAATAGATCACTATTTTCTGTTCTTAGTCCTCTTATTAAAAGCAGAGCACTATCATATCTTCTTGGCATTGCGTTCCATGTTTCTTTTTCTTGTTTTTCTTCAACTTCGCCTATTTTTGGTGGAAAGTATTTTGTTAGTTTTCTTTTTTTTCTAGTTGTTACTTCTGATTTTTTTATGCTTGTTGCCCCCCAGAAAAATCCATCATTAAACCTTATTTCATAAAATGTTCCAGTATACAAAAATATTTTATCTCCTTCTTTCACTTCAACTGTGTTTTCTAATTCTTTAGGAATGCTCACTTCATTTTCTAAACTAAAAGTTGCTTTTCCACCTAATTGTTTTATTTGCACTACTAACTGAGGCATTTCAGAAGTCATTTCCGGGTTATGCCTTTTCTTTTCTTTGCTTAATCTTTTTTCAATGTCATCTTTGCTTACGAATCCTTGAACAACGCTTGCTTCTTGTCCAGTTAATTTTTTATAAGCAACAGCGAATACTTTTGCTTGCTGCAGTGCTTCAGAATTGTAAGCGGTAACTTTTATTGGATTGAATCCATATTTGCTTAAAAGCATGTTTACTGAACTCATTTTTCCATCTTTTGCAAACTTGTTTTCTTGCACGGGATCTATTCGAACATATTTGTCTCCTTCCATTCTTCTGAATAAAGATTTTTTTCCTTTGTACAAACTTAAACTACCTGCAATTTCCGCCCGGTCTTTACCAAAAAATTTATCTGCTTTTACTGGTTTAAAATCTGTACTATAATCAGAAATATATGTGTCTTCACTAAAAATTTTAGTTATCAAATAACAAAGCTCTCCCGCTCTTGCTTCAAAACTTTTTTCAATTTTAACAACCGCATCATTATTTTTTGATTCATGAATTATTTTATCAAGATCTATTTCAGGCACTTCAGCAATAACTCCTTCTTCTGGAGTTTCAATAAAAATCTCTTCTCCAATACCTAGCTCAGCTAAAAGATCTAAATCATTAAAATATTCTCCATTTTCATCTTGTTTTTTTCTTTGATTCATTTTTTAGTCCTATTCCACAAACTTTTGAAGTATGCGCCTGCTAAATTCAAACCTTGAGTTGTACCTATAATCACTAAAGGATCATAATTTCCTTTCTCCCCTTGTGTGCACGCCCAAATTATTGTTCCACACACTGTGGCAAGCCCGGTAATTATTCCGGTTGTAGCATGAGGCACATCTTCATCAAAATCATTTGAGTCCAGTGCATTAAAAATTCTTTTTCCTGCAGTATACCCAAAAAATGGAATACTTGCCCCGCTAAGCAATCCTTTACCTATTCCTTTAATTGCTGGAGATGTCTTGAATGTTTCTTTTACTTTATTCATATCTTTGTAAAATTCTTCACCCATATCTGCAAATCTGTTGAACACTTTTCCTTCAGAAGTGATTTTTTCTTCTAATTTATCTGGAAATTCTTGAAGAATTCTGACTTTTTGTCCATAAACTCTTTTATATTCTTCAGCTAAACTTCTTGCTTTATCTAATGATTCAGGAGTGTATGCTGTTATTTTTAATGGATTGAATTTTCCTTTTCTGCAAAATATTTTATTTTCTTCTTGTCCAGAATCACTTTTTACTGCTTGTTCTTGAACATCCACTTCAATTACTGCATAATTTTCGTAATCCTTTTTGAACCATTTTTTATTTTTTTTTCTTAAATCATAAAGATAAGTTGATACATTGTTTTTCAAAGGAATATAACTTCCTGCGAAAGACCAGTAAACATCTCCAAAAATTCTTTGAACTCTTTGAGAAAACTCTAAAAGCAACATCCCATCACTCTTTTCAACAACAACTTCAACTTTATTTTCTAAACTCTCATTTTTCTCTTCAACTGATGAGCGGTCATCATTTCTATCAAAAGCTTGAACTGCTTGATCTTCTTCTAGTATTGGTGGATTGTGTCTTTTCTTTTTTTGTTCCATTTTAGTTTTGTTTTTTTTGTTTGTATTCTTCTTCTGCTTCTTTTTTTTCGCAGCGCCACCATTCATAACATCCACTAAGAACGTTAGGCCCCAAGTGGAGCGCTGGAATTACCCAATATCCTTGTTCTATTAATTCTTTATAACTGTGATCAGTTGCAAGACCTAGTATTGTTCCTGCATAAATAGCTCCCATTCCTAGAAGGCTTATAATAAGTCCTGTTGCTGCGCCAGGTTCAATCCCTGATGGAATTGGGAATTCGGCTCTCTTTTTTTCATCACAGAAGGCAGGGTATAATCTTTCAATAGAAGGCATTGCAAAGTAACTAAGTGCAAAACCTTTAAAGAAATTCGCCACTGGATTTTTTATTGAAAAAGTTTTTCTTCCCATTCTTTTTACCCCTTCAAGTGCAAAGTTTGGTTTTTCTTCAACTTTTTCTTCCAAATCTTCTACAACACAGTCCTGGATTATTTTTGCCTTTTGTCCAGTTAATTCTTGGTACTCTAAAGCGAATATTTTTGCTTGCGCTAAAGCTTTAGGTGTGTGAGCGGTTATTTTTATTGGACTGAATTTGCCTTTTGTAAAAAAAGTTTTCAGATCTAATTCTTGCCAGAAATCTGCTTCTTCAGGCACGTCTACTTCTAATGTTATATATTCTTGTATCTCATTTTTTTTGTACCATTTTTCTCGTTTGTTCTCAAAAAATTTTAATGCATTTGATTTTTCTGATACTAAATATTTGAACTCGTCAAAAAAATATTTTTCTTTTCCTTTTTCTCCTCTAAAGTTCATAACTGCATCAAAATCTTCAAAATATGCTTTTCTGAAAGAATAACTTTGTTTGCCGAAGAATTTGGCAATCAAATTATAAAATTCTTTTATTTTAGTATCTTCAGACTTAACAATTTCGATAACAGGAGTTTCTGTAATTTGAACAACACTATCTAAACTAGGTTTAGCACTATCATTATTTCTATCAAACGCGTTGACTGCTGGGTCTTCTTCAAATATTGGCGGATTATGTCTTTTCTTAGATTTTTCCATTAACGTTTACCTCTGCGTTTGTGAGTTCTTCATAATTATTTTTTAATTTAATAATTTCAGGAAGTACTTCAGAATTATAA
>JACRAI010000076.1 GCA_016213425.1 archaeon
ACAAATGTCCTAATTTTGTAACATCAAGAACAGCTCTGAAACCTCTAATTATTTTATCTTTAACCATTTTTTTAATTCTATAACTGGTTCCTTCAGGAGTCAAATTAACTTTCTGAGCAATATTAACAATATTCTCTCTGGCATTCATGCTTAATAATGAAAGAATTTTCATATCAGTCTCATCAAGTTTAGGCAATTCTTTTGGAGGAGTCGCAGTGAAGCCTTTTTTAGGAATAGTGATGTTATCTCTAATAACTAAAGCAATATCTGCATCTTTGTAGACTCCTAAAGTTGATAAAATATCATAAAACTTTATTTTATTCTTAAACTTTGCAGTGAACTCATACAAGATTTCATTCAAGTGTTGAGTGTCTCTTGCTGCAACAGAGATTGCTAAATCCCATTGTCCAGAACAAGTAACCACCCACTTAGTGAAAGAATGATTAACAACATAATTAATTATTTCTTTCTCATCTTTTTCTGAACAATTCTGTAAATTAATGTAAACGTTATAAGTTAGGTAGCCTAATCTTGGAGTGTCAACAAGAGTGATATACTTGTGGATTCCTCCTTCTTTTTCTAAAACTTTAATTCTATAATCAACAGCTTCCCTGCTCAAACCAACATTTTTAGCGATGTGATTGCTAGGAACTCTGCAGTCTTGATATAGCTCATACAAAATCTTCTTACCTTTAAGATCAAGCTTCATAATTACTAAAAACAAAAATAAGTATATAAACTTTTTGTTTTGGTAAAAATGTGCTCAAAATGTTTTATATTAACCATAATCCAGTAATCACTTATGGAGGTAAAAAATGACAACAAAAATAAGATTGCTTGAACAATTAACTGCACAAGCAGAATTGAGCGAGAGTTTGGCTGAATCAAATATGGAAACTCCAACTCGTTTCATAAGAAGAATGAACAATGAAATGAGGTGGACTGGCGGGTATAAAACACCTACAAAAGTAACTTATATCCGAGAAGAATTTCCTATAGAGGTCCAAATCAAGGCTTACGCAAGAGCAATACAAATTTACAAAAGCAGATAAAAAGTTAATGGTTTGAAGTTTAAGGTGCACGGTTTGAAGGTAATTTTTTTTAATGTCTGCAAACCAATAACTGCAAACTTCACACTAACTTTTGTGGGTGAAAAAATGAAACTAGAAGAACTCGCTAACAAAGGAGCATATGCTTATTTGGAAAGATATGTTAACAGTCCTAAGTATAGCGTTTTCGCACAGTATTCTGAAGTTAAACAAGAATTCCACCCCAGAGTTGGTACTGCAAAAATATTCATTCCATACCAAGTAAGAAAAGATATAGATGTATTAACTGCATATCCTGATGAGAAACTTCTTTCAAAAATTAATTATGAAGGAGTTAAGTTTTATGAACACCCCCAATTTAGTGATAACGCTGACGGATTTATACTTGCAACACCCACAGCTTCAACAAGAACAGTAATAAATGAAAATGATAAAAGTTATTTTATTAAGCTTCACTTTCCTGCAAGAATATCCCGTTTTAACAGAAGATTAACTGCTAATTCAGTTAAACACAGTATTAGAGTAAGTAAAGATTTAGAAGAAAGCCTTGCTTATGCACCAAAATCATTCGCTTATCTGCCTGAAAGCATAGGATTAATTGCTCCGGAAGGCCATGGCTGCATAATTAGAGAAATAACTCCAAGACCTCTTGCAAAAGATGAGCGATACTTGATTCCTTTTTTTGCATTATACTCAAAAGATCCTCAAACAAGTGATGAACCTTTACTTATTCAAATGATTAAGAAATCTAAAGAAACACCGCTTGATTACTTTATAAACAAAATAGTTCATCCATTCATAGAAGTTTGGGCTTTTTATTCGAGAGAAAGAGGAATACTTTTAGAAAACCACTGCCAAAACACACTATTAGAAATAAACCAAAAATATGAACCAACAAGAATAGTTTGCAGAGACTTCCAAAGTGATATGATAGATACACAAGTAAGAGAAGAAAAAAATTTAGAAATCCCTTTTGAAAAACATTTAATAGGTGGAAAGCAAGATCCTTTTCCTAAAGAACAAGAGTATAGTATAGTCTGGGATCACTTTGTAGCATCATATGTCTTTCCTTATTTTTCAGCCTGCTTAAAAGAACACTTTAACATTACTGAAGAAACAACTCAAAAAGCAATCCAGCAAAAATTCAGAGAAATATTCACAAATCAAGAAAAATATTTTCCTAAAACAGAATTCAAATTAGTAAATAAAATTTTTGAAAACAACGAAGTTCAATTGGAGGACACTCATGAACCGCCAAAATACCGATGAACTAATAATTATAGGTGGAGCCCGCGGGGTAGGAAAAACAACTGTGGCAAAAAAAGTATTCGAACTATTGCACGGTTCATATGTCCATCCAGGTGATCACTTCATAAGATACATGTACAGCAAACCATGGATTGGTGATCCTAAAATAATTGAAGGAATGGCATTGCATGAAATACTCAACGCACCAAAACCAACAATTGTAGATTTGCACTATAAAGCATACACTAAACCGACAGGATATGTTGAAGGATTTTGTGATGACAGCTTAAAAGTTTTAGCAGATAATTATAGCAAAATAAAGCTCTACTTGATAGAACTAGATGTCGATACTTTGTATGAAAGAAGAATGAGCGATCCAAACAAAACTAATAAAAAAAGAAAACTCGAAAAAGAAACAATCACAGAAGAATTAAAACAAAACAAAGAAGGCTTTGAACACTTTGTTAAGCAAATGCAGAATTTGACAATTGTGGAAATAAAAGTTATTGTTAACACTGATTTAGAGAAAACAATTGATGAGATATTATCTTAATTGCTCTGGCAAGTAAGAGAATTTATATGTTTCAAACAATGTTAGAGATTCTATAGTTCTTATATTCTCTCCGAATGCTGTCTTGACTTCTAGGATAAACTTCCTCAATTCTTCAATATTTTTAAAATGCACTGTTAGTTCAATATCCCAATTTCCAACTAATCTATCGAAGAATTCTATTGCTTGCTTTGTTTTAAAGTACTCTTTCAAGGTATTAATGAGTTTTTCAGACAAAGAATTGAACCGTATAAATATTTCGTATCTTGTAAAACCTATTTTTGATGAATCAACTATCAGCCTATACCTTCTTATAACTAGATTTTCTTCCATTTTTTTGATTCGATACTTGACTGTGTCGATAGGAATTTTTGTTGAGTTACTGATATCTACTAATCTTGCTCTAGCATTTTTGGACAATTCTTTTGCAATTTTTTTATCTTTTTCATCAAATTGGATTTTCCATTTTTTTTTGCTTCAAAATTTTTTCATTTTCTTGTTTCAAATCTAAGATATATCTAGGGCCGAATGTTTCTGAACTTACACTTATTGCCATTGTATAATTACGTATGTGCTTTCCAATTTTCGAGAATATTTCTCTTAGTAGCGTATCAAAATGTTCAGGATCTTTAGCCATTATTGCAAAGGATAAATCCCAATTGCCTGAACAGGTTGTAACCCAATTAATATTAGGGTGATTTACTAGATATTTTATTATTTCAGTTTCATTACTTGCTTTTTCTAATTGAAGAAGTATTTTATATGCACAATGTCCTAGCCAAAAGTTTGTTATGAACTCTTTTATAATCCCTGCATCTATTAGCCTCTTAATTCTGTAGTTAACCACTTCCTTTGAGGCTCTTACATTTTTCGCGATATCTGCAAAACTAGCTCGAACATCTTTATTTAATTCAAATATGATTTTTTTATCCAAAAGATCTAATCTTTCAATCATATATTTATTTAATTCTTAAATAATATATAAATATTACTGTTTTGATAAAATATTTAATGATAACTTTTATATACTTCCCATGCTAATTTAACGTGTAATTAATCACTAAGGAGTGGTTAAAAATAGAAAGGTTTATATATGGGGTATCATTACCCTCATAAAGAAAACAAAATGGTTTCAAAAAAAACTCAAAAAGACATTAATTGGCTGGTAAAGAATCATGTTTCAGGAAGTCTTGAAACTCTTTCAACTGTTCTAGATAAATCAAGAAATACTACCTGGCAGAATGTTTTGAGCAGATTTAACAGTTTACCTGAATCAAAAAATGATCAAGATTGGGATGATCCTTCTAATTTTCGTAGTCCTGTTCTATCAGAACTTGATGAGCTTCTTTCCAAAGAAGCAGAATCTTGTGGTCAAGACATTGGATTTTTTAGAACTGCTGTTGACAAATACTTAAGTAAAAACGCCAAAGAACTTGGTGTTCCTCAAGAACTTATTAATTCCTTGCCTGAAATGGTAAAAGAAATTCTTACAAATTCTTTAGCAATCACTGCATTTGCAAAATTATCTAAAGAAGTTCAACAACTAAAAGAAACCGTCAAGGAAGATGCATATGAAGCTTCAATTGAAGAATTCATGAAAAATTGGTCTTTAGAAGAAGTAAAGAAACATGCAAGACCTAACGGTCGTCCTCAGCCAGTATTCATTAATGAGTATGGAAAAGAATGGGTTCCTGTAAGAACAAGTAATGAAAGAATCTTTGTTAGACGTGAGGAATACGTAAATAATAGTATGGATGGTGAAGGAACTGGAGAATTTTATAACGTATATGATACAAGAGCAGTTAGCACAGGAGGATATTATAATACTGTTTTAACAAAAGAAATTCCTTCAGGAGACTACTGGGAATTGATGAATGGAATAAAAAGTTTATTGACCAAAGCAGTTAATCATGCAGGTAAACAAGTGACTGCTAAAGTTGAAGAACAAGTAGCTCAAGTTTTGGAAGAGAGACTCTCATCTATCTTTTCAGCTAAAAAAATAAATGACACAACTGCTAAGTTACCGAAAGCAGAAAGAAAAAAAGCTCAAGATGCTACAGAAATATCTTCAGAATGGCTTTATTCAAGATTTGTTCCTGATTTTGTTGGTGATGTTTTAACAAAATGTAAACCTTCAAAACAATCTGAAGAAGCAAGTCAAAATGTAACTTACCTTGAAGAAATTATTCAAGGAGCAAAAAGAAAAGCTTTTGATTGGTCTTCTTTAGAAAATGAAGACACTCTTTCAAGAGAAGTTATAATAAATATCTCAGACGGAGTTAGAAAAGTTTACACTTCTTTAGACGAAGGAAAAGAATTTGGCGGAATAAAATCCAGTTTAATTAAAGAAACGCTAGAAAAAGCATATGATGGAAACGTCAAGCCTTCAGGAAGCAAAATTTCAACAGATTTAATGAAATCATTATTATTGTTAAAATCATATTTATCCGCAAAAGAACAACTTGTGGCTGAAGTAAAAGAAGACGAAAGTCAACTTGCGCAGCTTAAAGAAAAACTTTCAGGATGGTATGTTCTTGCAGAAGCAGCAATGAACGATGCAGCTAATTATGTTTTCTGTAAATCAAAGAATGGAGATTTTGATCAAATGATGCAGTTTAATTATTTCTTTGATAATAATATTTGCACTGAGGGACCTGGTTTTAGCGAGGGTAACAGATATGATCGTGAAACTGACACCCGCCTTGCTAGAAGAATACTTTGGCATGTAGCTCACGATCAAAGAAGAGCTAGCGCTCAAGACATACAAAAATATGCAAACGCAGTTCTTGACGCAAGAATTGCTAAATTTGCTCCGAAAGTTACAAAACTTGTAGATATAAAAGATGCAGGAGTTAAAAGAGATGCAGAAAGAAAAACAAGAGTTAGTGAAGTTGCTAGTGAAGCAATCTCTTCTTGCTACCAGACAACACTTCAAGATTATATATATTTCAAAGGAGAAAGCGCATGAGTAATTCAAGAGAGCTAAATGCTTACTTTAGTACAAAAGATACGTTGATTTCAATAGTAAAAGCGTCTCTTGATAAAACGCCTAAGTACGAGGGCAAGTCAGGTTTATTAAAAGCTTCAAATTTTTTAGATCAAGCTCCTGAAGGAAAGTTATTTGAAAAAGTATTAGGAGACTTTGAAACTGCAGTTAATGAATATTATTCATTCCTGTTAAGTTATACAAGATCTCAAAATCCCGCAGTAGTTAGAGATATTAATGCCTGTTCAAAAGCCGAACAAAGATATGCTAGTTGGAAGGGTAAGGTGATTTCTTCTTACAAAACAAAATTAGTTGTTCCTACAAGAACTTCGAAAGATTTAACCAATCCTGGAGTAGAAGAAACTGTAGAGTTTGATTTTAATGAAAGAATAATTCCTGGATTTATTGAAAATTTAGTAGTAAAAGAAATCTTAAGAATGAGAGAAGAACATCGTGAAAAAAGTGACAGCAAACCTCTTTCAATACATGAAACTGAGTTTCCTCAAGTGCTTCTTTCTTGTTTAGTTTTATCTTCTTTAGACTATGATAAATTAAGAACTAGCTATGCAAAAGGCATTGATTGTGAAAGTTTAAAAGATCTCTGGCTTGGAACATATCAGCCAATTTTCAATGAAGAATTAGCTAAACTTTCTATGTTTGAATTAATAGGCGCATCTTTAGGTAAAACCAACACTCCAGATTATTCTAGAGGAATTAACTCAGTTATAGACAAAGCTCACTTAACTGCCAAAAAAGCAGCAGATACAAAAGTTCAAAAAACTATAGATATTCTTGAAAAAAATGCAGATCGCGTTAAAGGCGAAATAGTTGAAGTATTAACAGATAAAAAGAAAGGAATAATGAATTATTTTAGACCTGGAGATTTTCATGATATTCTTATAAGTGATGATTCTTTAGTTTGGGGGTAAAAAAATGCTGGGAGAATTAATAGATCGATTATTTGGATTGAATAGAGAAAAAACAGGTTATGAAAAAATTGATTATAATTGGAGAAGTTACCCTCCTCCAGAAAATTATTTTAGAAGAGTTAGAGAGGTAAATGATAGGGAGTTAAAAAGACTTTTTGGTAAAGATTTTCCATTAAGTCCTGTTAAGTTTAATTTTTTCGGATAAAAAATGCTAAAACAACTTAACCAAGCTGAAAAAGATGATAGTCTCGTTTTGAATTCATCTAAAGAATCTATAAATGTTATTTTTAAAAAAACTAATTTTTCAATTACAAGTAAAAACTTCAAACTATTTAACAAAGAATTATCTTTAAAGAAAGTTAAAGAGATTATTTCTTCAATACTTACTAGGGAATCTGAATTAAAAAGAATAGCAAAAGATTCATATTATCATTCTCTTGGTTTTAGAAAGATTGTTTTACTAAATACTAGACATGATGGTATTGGCTATAAACTTAGAATTCATATTTGGCATCCGGGGGATAGCAAATCTTACGGCACACCAATGGCTGAAGGAAAACACGAGCATAGGTGGGATTATGTATCACGTGTTATTACCGGCACACTTGAGAACCACCAATATACTGTTAAACAATTGAATAAAAATAATAGAAAAATAATTTCTAAATTTAATCAATCAATATCTAATCTAGATAAAGATAAAATTTCAGATATTGAAAGGCGCTTAGATCTTTTGGAAGTAATAAATCTAAAAGGGACTAAATCTCAAATGCCGAAATTATGCGGAGGGCTAAGAAAGTTAAGGAAAGAAGTTAATGTCAAAGAACTTATGGCGCTTACAGGTTTGACAGAATCAGAATTAAATAGTAAGGTGAACTTGCTTTTTAAATATATTAATGAAAGGGTTGGTCGAGGTAAGAAAAGTGTCAAGGAAAAGTATACTTATGCGGGGGCTTTTCAATTAAAACCTTACCCTGTAAAACTTATACCAAAAGGCAAATTATACTACGGTGATGTAATGCGTGCTCACAGGCTATTTATCAACCCTACTGATATCGTATCAACTATCATATTGACAAGTCCGCGTGCAAAGGGAAAAATGCCAGGAGAATTTGTTCATGCTAGAACAGATACTAGTGGAGATGATGTAAGGGTTCGTACGCCTTATACGAAAAACCAACTTAAAAAAGATTTGCGTTGGTATCTAAAGCATATAACAAAGTTACAAAGATGATGATTGTTGTTGGCATATATTTTTTAAAATTTTTCAATGTGCTTTTAACATAAACGTTTATAAACAACCCCTAAAATCTTTCTCATCATGCTAGAAAAAATAGTTAAAGGAGTTATAAGTATTGGATTTGTTTTATTTGGAATAAGAATGTTTGATGTAGATGCTATACCTAAAATTACTCCCCATATTGGCAATTTTCCTTTTGCGTTCCTGCCAGTTTACCTTTCAGGATTTATTGGTGAAGATTTGCAGAAATCAAAAAGCATGTACGTTAGAGATTTAGGTAAATGCCTTCCAGGACTTAGCTTTCTCGCAACTTCAACTTACTTAAGTTTAGGAGAACTGTATAATATTGTTCCCAAAAATAAAATGGATGAACAAGACATACCTGCAGTTTTTGCAGGAGCAGTATGCGGATACATTTTAGCTAAATCATATCAGATTAAAGAAAGAAGAAAAAGAAGAAGACTTCTCGAGCAGCAATTCAGGCCTTACATATCTGTTAATTGGTCAAAGTATTAAAGAATCATCTTTTTTCAATAATTCCTCAAGATAAATTTCTTTAGTCATGGAATGATTAATATGTTTGCTTGTCTATCTTTATAATCATCAGGTATTTGCCCTATTTTCCAAGTAGAAGTTGAAGAGAGCCATTGCGTGCCTGTTGTTTCAGTGTAAAAAAATCTTTTTTTATCTACTGTGTACGCTGAACCACTGAAATCTCCGTTAACCCCTAGAGCCAAATGGCCTGCGTCCTCACTGGGCAAAGCCGGAATGTGTATAAGAGCAACATTTATTCCTACAGCTTTCATCAAAGAAGCAGCAAGAATTGTCAAATCTTCACAATCACCATTTCTTTCAACAAGAGTTTCTAAAGGATACCTAACATAATCAGGCATTCCTTTATCTTCAATAGTTTTATCATAAACCATTTGATGAACAAAATCTAAAATAACCCTGGCTTTTTCCTCTGGAGAATTTGAAAACTTTGTTACACTTTCAGCAATCTGCTTAATGTTTTTATGATCATAAGTTACAAATCTTGCAAACTCCTCAATAGTGTTGTGCCTGTGGCTTTTTTGTTTAAACTTAAAATATTCTTCAGCAGAAATCATGAATTTCCAGTCATGATTTTCTAAGTGTGATCCGTAAACTAAAACATAAGAATCTTCAATCTGAGAAAATCTATTAATTGTGTTGTTTCCTGGCTCTACAACCACAGTTATTGCGCTTTTTATATTTGGAGTAAGACGATCTTTGTTTGCTTCATAATATCCCCAAGCTAAAGCTATTCCTGCGTCAAAAAACAATAATGGTATTCCGATTTTTTTTATTAAAGACATTTTAGCTACCTGTAAAGCAGTTCTTATTGACTGATTTATAAACTTTTCTTTTTCACCACTTAAAAGTAGATAAAAATAGAAAGCTTTAAATAGAGAGTGAAGGTTCATAGTCTAAAAATCAATCTTAAGGAGGATTAAAATGGATTTAAATGAATTTTACAAACAAGTTGATGGAATAGTTATGTTTCCAGGAAGTGTTGAAGAATTGAACCGATTAGAATTTTCAAAAAAATCTGGAAGAAGTTACTCAATAGTTCCTTTAGAGGGAAATAGAACTTTCTTTACAGGAGTTATAGTTCCAAGTAAAGAAGAGCTTAGAGAAATGATATGTGTAATGAAAGGCGTGGCAGTAGGTTTTGCAGCATTGCGAGGGGAAGAAGCAGCGAGTGCTCAAAAAGAACTTGAAGAAGAAATTGAATCAGAACTAGAGCCTGTGCTTCACCAATTATTAGGAAGCCCTGCATTGATGGATTTAGATTTGAGATTAAAAGCTAAAAAGCTTGGTGCTGATGGAGTGGTTCACGTTCAAATGTACAACAAAGACGGAATGTATTTTGGAGTTCCTGTTAAGCAGCATACTTTTGCCACAGAGCCACCAAAATACACAGGCAATTTAAGTACAGTTTAATCAAGAAAATAATATTATATTTTTGGTTTTTGCCAACTTTTGTTGGAAATATTTTATATAAACAATAAGGTTTACATAAGTTAACATGGATTTGTGGAGGTTGTAAAACTACAAACCATAAACAATAAACCACAAACCAACTTGGAGGAATTAAAATGAAAATAAAATCTCACGGAACAAGAGGAAGCGTACCAACACCTTCCACAGAAGATTTTTCAACTGTTAAGTATGGAGGAAACACTACTTGTGTTTCTATAAGACCTGAAAACTCTAATGAACTCTATATTTTAGACGCAGGAAGCGGTATAAGAGTTTTAGGAAATGAATTAATGAAATCTGGCGAAGGTTTAGGAAAACTAGTTGCAAGATTTTTTATTACGCACGTACATTGGGACCACGTTCAAGGATTCCCTTTTTTCACACCTGCATATCTTCCTGGAAACGTAATAAACGCTTACGCTTATGATGCAAGACTTCAAGACACTAAAAAAGCTTTTGCTGATCAGCAAAAACAAGCAGATAACAAACCAACAGATGTGATGAGAAAAACTACTGGAACAAGAGCCATAGGTCACAAAGATCCTGAATCAAACCATCCTAAAAATGTAATGAAGGATGTAATGGATACAAAGAAGAAATATTTCCCAGTAGGCTTAGAAGCAATGGCTGCAACTATTAACTTTCATGAAATAAGAAAGAACGAAGAAATACAAGGGCCATTAACAGTAACTTACAAATTCCTAAACACGCACCCGCAAGGATATGCGTACTGGAGATTCCAAGAAGAAAACGGTGGATCAATGGTTTTCGCAAGCGATTACGAAAGCGACGGCTTCCTAAAAACAGGAGTTAAAGGAAATTTAGGAGAACTAGACCTGCAATTTGTTAAATTTGCTCAAGTAGCAGATGTTTTATTTTTAGACGGTCAATATACTCCCGAGCAATACCAGAAAAGCAAGACTTGGGGCCACAATGACATTGAACAAGCATGCCACCTAGCAAAAGCAGCAAACGTGAAAATGCTTTACTTAACACACCACGATCCAAACAGCGATGACAGCAAGTTAGACAAAATGGAACAACACGCAAAAGCATTCATGAAATCTTTAGATAGCGATATAGAAGTATTCTTTGCCAAAGAAGGCCAAGTAATAGACGTGCCACTAGTAGCAAATACAATACTTTAAATTGAGCATTGCTCAATTTTTTTTTCTTTTTCAAGTAGAACTAATCAATTCTCGCATGCGCAGCAATCTTATGTGCCTTCTAGAAACATTGACATTCTGTAATCAAATATTAAAAACTATCCAAGATTATTGGTAAGATTTATTCTGTGATCTTATTCAATATTGTTTGTTCTACGTCAATTATTTGGATTTTATACTCGTACTTTTTCTCTGTTTTTCTCAGACTTGCAAGCATTTTCAAATTGTTTGTCCAATTGGTACTATTCCCGCTAGTAGCAACAAGAACATTGTTAACTTGTTCTCCATAAGCTTCAAGTAGTACTGCTGTGTGCTTGTTTGTTTGTTCTGAATCGAATATTTCTGAAATTTTTTTTACATGGCTTATTACTTCTTCAATTTCACTGTCTGCTCTTGCTTTAAAAGCTCTTATGTATCCAACTGTTGAATTAACAACATCATTCAAAAGCGCAGGGTCAACACTCACTGCGCTTTTAAGCACTTGTTTATCTTGACTTCCGGGTGTGGTTGCACTTTCAGTTGTTTTTGTTAGTACAAAATCATCTTCTAATAAGTTTGTTAAACTTTTGTTTACCTCATAAACTTGTCCTGCGCTTAATTGTTTTCTTATATTTATCAAACTTGCAATTAAGTACTCATTTTTTAATTCAGGTTTATCAATTCCTAAAGCTTGATATTCTGCATTTATTGATTTAAGAAATCCTAATTTATCTGAAGGATCTATATTTTGAGCGTTAGCGAGCAATTTGTCAGGATGTATTTCCGCTATTTTTTGCTCTAATTCACTTATTTGTGCTGCGGTTAATTTTTCTTTAACATCTTGAATTTTTG
>JACRAI010000010.1 GCA_016213425.1 archaeon
ACCCGTTATCTGTTTTAACGCAAACATAAACTTGAGGAATCGAAGAAAGACATAAGTTACTAATTATTCCTTCAACGTTGCATTCTCTAGTGTCACAACAATTATCAGTGGGTATGCAAGATTGCTGAGAAGGACACCAATAAGTTCCATAATCACACTCGCATTTTCTAGATTTTGCATTCCATTTCTGACCAAAATCACAATACTTTACTTGCTCGCAAACGTTATCTTTACAAACTTCCCTATCACCGCAGTCTGAAGAAGTACAACATTGACTCGAAGGTATGCATTGATTATTACATGAACGGAACCCCGCATTGCACTTACAAACTCCTTCAAGACAATATTCATTTTCTCCACAAGACACTCCCTCGCAAGGATTAGCAATCTTTTGCTCAGCCACTTTTACAATTGGTTTGTCTGTAGAAGGCGTTCCAATAATGTAAGTTGGAACTTTTACTTCTGATGAAGCACAAGAAATAATAAAAATTAAACCAATCAAACAAAACACCAAAAATAATCTCATGCAGCTAACAAAAAATATGAATTTTATAAAAGTATCCCGAAATATTAATAAGTTTAACGGTTGTTACTATTGTAGTAGAATTCTCCCCTAACCTTAACTGTATGATGATTTACAGGGCCTTGAGCATCTACAGAAACCTTAAAGGAATAGTTTTTATCATTTCCAACAAAAAAATCTTTAGTGGGATGGAATGTGTTGGAATAAAACGAATGGTTTGAAAGTAATTTCGAGACTTCATGTCTTGGAGGTCTTTGAGCGCAGAGTTTATCAACTGCTTCAACAACATCTTTAAATGACTTTTTTGCATCTAATAAAAAGTTACCTTCCTGAAAATAAGAAATTTTTGTTTTTTCTAAAGGCCTAGCAGTTATATAATTTGCTTCAAACCCTATAAAAGAAGGTTTCAACACTTCCTTTCCCCCACTCATAATTTTTTCGAAGTCAATGAAAACAAAATATTCTCCAGCTTTCGCTCCAACAGAATTTTTTATAGGCACGTGAGGAAATTCAAGTTTGACGTCTGTATTTTCAACTGCAAAAACACAGTTTTCAAGATCTTTAAGTTTTGAGCTGCCAAAAAAAGGAACTTCGCTTTTTGAAACTTTTTTAACTCCTAATTTGCTTGCATATTTCTCATTGAAAACATTAACTGCTTCTTCAGTGTTTTTAAAATTCTTTAGACATAACGCTAACACTAAATCTTGATATCTTTCGCCAACCCACTCGTTAGCCGTTGTCAAACTATTCAAAAAATCGGCCATCAAATGAATATTTGCAGAGGTAACAGATGTAATTGCATCATTTTGAGAAGGATGTTTAGTAAGCAACTGCTCAAGATATCCCTCAGTTTCATCAATATGACTATGAAGTCTTGGCAAATAGCCATATTTCTCTTCAATGGCTCTTTGATTTATGAATTTTTTAAGTTTTCTCAGGTCTGAAACACCTTCACTTAAAGAGTCGTGACCTTCAAAAGCAAGAGATTTTGCTTTAACTTCTTTAACTAAATCTTCAATGAAACTAGATAAACCTGCAGAAGTGGCATATCTATCAAGCACAGACTTTAGCCCTTCACAATTACTAGAACATGTTAGGAATGCTATTCTATTGTTCATAAATGCTCACAAATCATTAATCATTATATGAAAAATGTTTTTAAAGGTTGTGACAAAAAGACATATAAATACCAAATTAGAACATTTTTAAAGATTTATTGACATATTTCAGATAAATTTATAAAGTTTAACAATAAAATGAAAAATATGAATAAAAAGTTCAACAATATAAATCAAACAATCTGGAATTTAGTAAGAAAAGACGCAGCAATACAAAAAGACTTACAAAGAAAAATAATAAACATGAGAGCACTAGCAAAACACCTTATCGATAAAAATCAATTAAGTGCTAGTCTTGATGCGGTAATTTCCGCAATAAGAAGATTTCAAACAAGAGAAGAATTTAGAGAAGAAGAAAAAAAATTACTCAATGTTTTCAAAGGATCGGTTGTTTCGACAAAAAACAACATGACAAGCCTCACAATAGCTTTAACACCAAGAGAATTATTTGAGAAATTATGTGTTGTAAAAGGCAGCGGATTTAACTATAAAATTGCAACAGGAGATCAAGAAGCAAAATTAATGATTGATACCCCTAGCTTAAATGATTTCAAAAAAAATTTCCCTAAAGAAGCAATAGTGAAAGAAGAGAAAGAATTAAGTGAAATAAACGTGAAAGTGTCAAGCATCGCATTAAACACAAAAGGAGTTCTTGCCAAAATGGCTGGAGAAATTGCGCTAGCAAATATCAATATTAAAGAGATAATAATATGCCCGCCTTCGTTTTATATATACATAAAACAACAAGATATAGTGAAAGCGCACGAATCTATTCTTAAGCTTTCAATTTAGACCAAAACCATTTTATACCTGATTAAATTTATTAAAAAAAAGGCAGCGAAAATTTACAAAATAAATTTTCTGGTCTTTTTTGTCAATAACAAAAAAGGTGAATAAATGATTAACTTAGCAATTAATGGATTTGGAAGAATTGGAAGGCAAGTATTTCAGCAGGCGCTTAATGAAAAAGAAATAAACATTGTTGCAATAAATGATTTAACAGACACTAAAACTTTGGCACATTTGCTAAAATATGACAGCGTTTATGGAAAATTTCAAGGAAAAGTTGATTTTTCTGAAAACCAGTTAATAATTAATAAGAAAGCAATCCATGTATTTGCTGAAAAAGATCCAGAAAAATTACCTTGGAAAGATCTTAAGGTTGATGTAGTAATTGAAAGCACAGGTTTTTTTACCAAAAGAGAGGGTGCTGAAAAGCACCTCAAAGCAGGAGCAAAAAAAGTCGTGATTAGCGCTCCAGCAAAAAGTCCTGATATCACTCTTGTTTTGGGCGTTAACGAAAAAAATTATGACAAAAAAAAACACCACATTATAAGCAATGGATCTTGCACTACCAATGCTACAGCACCTTTGGCTAAAGTACTTAATGATGAATTAAAAATTAAAAAAGGAATTATGGTTACGGTGCACGCTTATACTGCTACACAAAAATTAGTTGATGGACCTGGAGAAGATCTGAGAAGATCTAGAGCAGCTGCACAAAATATAATTCCAACAACAACAGGGGCAGCAATTTCAGTAATAGAAGTATTGCCTTCCCTTAAAGATAAATTAGATGGCTTCGCCCTCAGAGTTCCTATTCTTTGTGGGAGCATAATCACATTGTTTGCTAATGTAGAAAAGAAAACCAGTGCTGAAGAAGTCAATAAGTTATTTGAAAAAGCAAGTAAAAAAATGAAAGGAATATTGGAGTATTGTGATGAACAAATAGTTAGCACAGATATACTAAAAAATACTAACTCTTGTATTTTTGATAGTTTAATGACGAAGGTTGTTGGAGATTTAGTATCCGTCTCAGGATGGTATGATAATGAATGGGGTTATAGTTGCAGATTAATTGATTTGGTGAAAAAGCTATAAAATGGAAAGCATATTTATTTGCCCTTTGTGTAAGAAGAAATATTTGGAACAAAGAAAGTGCAAATGCGGCAGTGAGCTAATAGAAAGCTGCCATAAATGTCTTGAAAAAAAAGAAGACTGCGCCTGCTAATTAAAAAGAGTTCAATTAATGAACCTGTGGAAAGGCAATGTTTTTAAAGAACAAACTCTTAGTAAAGAGCGGAGTCATCGATTCTTTGATGTCAACGGATATCTACGTCTCTGATGACATACAAGTTCAATGATAAAGAGGTGTGTATAAATGGTAGAATTAAGTAAAAAGCCAAAAGGAGTGACAGTAATAGAAGGATTTCCAGGTTTAGGGGTTGTTAGTACAATAACTACAAGTTTCTTACTTGAACACTTAGAAACAGAACAAATAGGAAAACATTACTTTGAAGAAAAAGAAGTAGCTCCAATAATATCAATACACAACTGTCAATTAATAGATCCTGTAAGCGTTCATTACAGCAAAAAATATAATTTAGTAATAATACATTCAATAACTTCACCATTATATATAGAGTGGAAGGCGGCAAATTTTGTTCTAGATATTTGTAAAGAATTAAAAGCTAAAGAATTAATAACCTTGGAAGGAATCGCTGCACCTCCAACCGCAAACAAACAAGTAAATAACACATACTATTTCACAAAAAATAAACAAATAGAAAAAAACTTGCTGAACATGAAACTTTCTTGTTTGGGCGAAGGCTCAATAATAGGAGTAACTGCAGCACTATTAGAAAAATCAGATGTACCAGTTACAGCATTTTTTGCAGATACATTCAGCAATTTGCCAGACAGCAGAGCGGCAGCAAAAATAATAGAACTACTTGACAAATATTTAGGATTACAGGTAGACTATGAACCCTTATTGCAGCAAGCAGAGCAATTTGAAAAAGCAATAAAAGACATCTTCAAAAAAGCGCAACAAACACAAGAAGTAAAAGAGAAAAAAGATTTAAGTTATTTCGGCTGAATTTGTCAAAATATATTTAAAGAACGTACAGAAAAAGATGTTAGAATGCGAAATAAAAGAAGTATAGCTGGCTTGTGTACAATATTGGCATTTTCTTC
>JACRAI010000080.1 GCA_016213425.1 archaeon
AAATCTCAACTCTGCCACTTTGTGTTCCAAGGATAAAATAGAACTTCATATTTTTGGTTAAACTCAATTTGCTCATAACCGAGTGAAACAACACTCCTAAAATTCTGCAGCTCTTATCAATTGAATAAACAATACTCACACTGTTTTCTTTGACAAGGTTTAATAGTTTTTCATTAAAATCAAAAAAAGCTAAAACTTCCCATACATTGAAGTATTCATACGCGCCCGAATTAGCAGCATTAACAAGAAGATCTAAAGATTGGCCTAAAGAAAATTTATAATTATTTGTAAACCCCTTTAATTTTGATGAAACAGCTTCCCAATATTCATCCCAAGTATTGTAAAATATCTCTGAAGGAATTGGAATTTTGCGTTTAAATAAAGGCCAAGTTTCTTCGTTAATAAGAGGAGAAAGTTCGAGCAAGAAAAAATTCAAAAAAGAAGGAAACTTTACAACACCCAACATATTTCGCAATTCTTCTAGATCAGCAGGTCTTTTCGCAAGAAAATGCGCAAATGAAGGAGAAACAGTAACAGGAAAACCAGCTCTCCTTAAAATCGCATAACCTTCATCAACTAGTGTTCTTTCTTCTAATTCTTTAATACTTTTATCTTCATTATTCAAAACTTTACTTTCGTCAATTAGAAATCTTTTCAGTTCATTTAAACGGTTACTTTTTACTGCCGCTAACTGTGCATTTAAAATACTTTTTAAATTCTTAAGATCGCTCAATAATTTTTCATCTTTGATTTCTTTCTCTTCAAGCAATTCAAGATCAACACTCACTCTTAACAAATCACTCATTTCTTGCCAAAAAGAAGAATCTGCACTTTCCTGCAACAAAGTCAACTTTTTTTTATAAATAATAATCAAATCATCTAGTATGGCTCCAGCACTTCTCTTTTTAAGTTTAAAAAACATAAGAACATAAAAGTTGAGATAAATATAAAGTTTTCCTATTCATTCACCCAACTGAGCGCCAGCAATGGAAATACTAATGTTGCTTCTGCTTCAATGATTACGCTGTTTTCTTGATCTTTTAATTTATTCCAGCTCACTGCTTCTTTAGGATGCGCTCCAGATAATGAGCCGTCATATTGAGTGCCTGTTTGAATGTAAACTGCATAATCAAGGCCGTTTCTTAGTATTGCTGCACCAATTAAGTGGTGTTTAGGAAGGCTTCCTCCCAAGAATACTCCTCCTGTTTTTTCTGCGCCAAGAATCAGTTTATAAAAAATAGTTAAATCTTTAGCAGTATCAATTACTAATTTTTCTTTTTGTTTTTCATTAAAGAAGAAAAAATGATCTCCCATTGCTCCATCAACTAAACCTGGAGCAAATATTGGAATGTTATTTTTTGAAGCCCAGTAAAGAATGCTGTTTTGATCATTTAATTCTAAACCTAATTCATGAATGTACTCGCTAGGACTCCAAATCTTTTTTTTAGCATGAGCTTTCTGAATAAATTTATTGTGAAAACTTTCTAACCAAACATAATGATCATCAGGAACAAAAATATTTCCAATTCTGTTAATCTTGTTAGCTTTAACTTCTGAATCGTCAACATCAAAACTTCCCAAATAAAAAGAATTTTTTGTTTTCATTAGGTCTTCTTCAATTAAACCAGTGGTAGTAATTAACGCTTTGATTAGTTTATGCTTAACTAGTTGTGCAATTATTTCTCTTAATCCAGAACTTCCCATGTTTGAAGTTGCGGTTAAGAAAACATCAACGTTTTCTTTTTTCATTCTTTGAATTAATTCTGCTGCTTTAGCAACATGACTGGCTTGAAAACCTAAATTTTTGTAAGAATTTAATAATTGCAAAGCAGTTGTAGAATTATCTAGTGAAGGCCCTTTAATTTTGTTTAATTTATTTATTTCAATACTATTTTCTTTTTTTTCACGCTTAAATGATTCGTTTTCCATAAATATCACAATTAACGCTTTCTTTTAAAATTATCTGTTATATAAGTTTTCAGGACCTTGTAAGTAATCTTGTATTGCTTGTTCTGGACCTATTCGAGTTATTATTTGAAAAGCAGGTATAACTGCGCGGTACCTTTCTTTAAATGCGTCGTCTGCTGATTTATTCATGTATTTATCTATACTTGACTGAACATTCACTCCTTTAATATTACTTAAATAATATAAAGTTAAAGCGTGAACAAGTCCTTCTTCAGCTTGCATAATATTATTAAAAACACGGTTAACTCCTTCATCAGAATAAATTTCTCTTGAATTTTCACCGGCCAGATTAATGTATTTTTCTCCAAATTCGCATTCTTTTTCAGTTAATGCATAATGTAATGGCTCGCTAATCTCAGACTCGAGAACATCAAGTTCAGTATTGCAAGCTTGTAAAGATCCAATATAACTGCGTATTCCAAAATTTCTAACTATTTCACCATCAAAATCATGTTGGATAAAAGCAGTTATCTCTCCATAAACATTACCTCTGACAGCAATAGTTAAATTTCTTGTTTTGTTAACTAAACGAGAATTTTCCCGTTCAACAGTGTTAACTCTAAAAGTTTCATAATCAGATAAATTGTTAACAATGTATAAAACTAAATGATCTTTTTCAAATTTGTTAGAGCTAATATTCCTGGCTGAAGAAGGAATTACTAATTTAGTTTTAGGCATTCTAATTCCTTTATTTTCAATCCATTCATCAAATTCAGTTATTCTTTGTTCTGCATCAAAAACGTATTGCGCTAAACTTTCAGGTTGTTCTATTAAAGACACTTTACTTCCAGAAATTTTTTCATGACCAGAAATTTCAACAATACTTTTATTAACATCACCTTCAGGTTCTTCTCCAGGTCTGAGTTGGTAATTGCCAGGAGACATAGTTAAAAACCACTTGTTTACCTGGTCAATTTTTTCTTTATCTAAATCTCTGTTTACCTCAATTAATGAAGGAACATCAAGATCAACCTCTCTTTTAGGAATATCCCACAAATTGAGTTGTGGACAAGAAGTTATTTGAGTAATCTGCAAATTTTGTTGAACGACAGGCGTTTTGTAATTATTATAAACTTCATAAACACAAGATAATCCTAGAACTGCTGCGCATATTTTAAAGTATTTGTTATTTAAGAAATTCTTTTTATTAATTTTTTTGCTCATTCTTAATCGCTCTTTAAGGAAGCTTTGTCTTCTTCAGTTATTTCTGGATTGTGTCTTTTCTTGACTTTTCCAGTTAATTTTTCCTCTAAAGATCTTTTAAGAGTTCTTATTTCTTCTTCACTTAATTGGTAATATTCTAAAATGCCTAATTGTCTATTTACGTGCCATTCTGGAAAATCAGGAGATAAAGTAAATCTAATATTATAATGCGCTCTATCTGGATGTTTTAAGTATTCTACTATTTTTTCAGTTAATTCTTCTAAATTTTTTCCAGCACAAAACTCATACACTCCCTTTTCAGCCAAGCTATTTAATTTATAATCCCAACTATGATCATTAACATGATGCACTTTAACAACATACATAGGATCTTTAGGCATTTTAAATTATCTCCGGATTGTGTCTTTTCTTAGGTTTAGGAACTAGAGCTATTCCTGTCATGCTGATAAAAATATAAGTATAATTATTTCCAGTACTTGTGTGGCTTTGAGAATAATTAACTATTGCTTCGGTATTTTCAGGTGCTTTCTCAGCAAATTTATTTATTGCATCTTGCATTGTTTCAACAATTTTTGTTTCAATACAATAATGAAGCCCGTGCATAGAATAATCTTTAATGGTTTTTTCATTTAATTCTAAATAATCTTTCAAGCTTAAGTTCAAGACTTTTTCAAGTGTTGCCATTTTTATCTTCCTCAGTTATTTCAGGATTGTGAAGTTTTTTAGGTTTAGGAATTAATGCTGTGCCTTGAAGTGATGCACAAATATCTGGATAACGATCACCATCTTCCCCTTGTTCAAAACCTCTTG
>JACRAI010000081.1 GCA_016213425.1 archaeon
ATTCAACAGCAGTTATTAAATCTTGAGCTTTGTTTCTTTTATCAAATAATTGTTTAAATTGAGAATGGAATTTTTCTTGCTCTTTTTCTTTTTCTTTCAAAACTTGATTTTTGGTCTTGCTTTCTTCATCTTGCTGTTTAATTTTATTTTCTAGTTCTTGTTTTTCTTTGATCAAAGTTTCTCGAGTGGTCTCCAATTGATCTTCACTCTTGCCAAAAACTTCTTTTTCTCTGTTATTTATATTGTTTAGTTCTGCTTCAAGTTTAATTCTTTCTTCAACTAGTTTGTTTCTTTTTTCTTCAAAAGCATTCAATTCCGCGATTAATGTTGGTTTTTTTAATTGAACAATTTGATCTCTTAATGTTTGCTTTGTTACTTTCAACTGAGTTATTTCATTTATTTTTTGTTCAATCCTGGATTCTTCTGCTTTTAATGTTTCTTCAATTTTTTTCATACTCTCATTTATATCTTCTTTATATTTTCTATCTTCATCTAAGTCGTCTGTGTTCAAATGTAATGCCTTCTCTTGCTTGATTATATCTCCTTCTAGCGTGGCTTTATGCTCTCTTAACCTAGAAATCCTTTCTTCATTTTCTTTTCTTGTTTTCTCTAAATTATTTATTTCATCTTCTACTTCTGCGAGTTCTTCTTCTACCTTATCTAATATATTTTGAATGTTTTTTTCCTTGAAGCTTCCATCTTTTTTGTGACGGTACCCTCCTACCATAGCTCCAGACATCTCTGCAATGTCACCATCAAGGCTTACCATTTTTGTTTTTCCTATACCTACACTCCTAGCTGTTTCTATTGTGTTAACAATAAGTGTGTTACCGAAGACGTAGCTGAAAATATTTTTGTATTGAGGTGAATAATTTATTAACTCAATAGCTAAACCAAGTATTCCGTCTTTACTTTTTAGTTTGGAGACTTCTTCTTTAACTGGATAAGGATTTATTTTATTTAATGGAAGGAATGTTGCTGTTCCTAACTTGTTCTGTTTTAAGTAATTGATACACTTTACTGCAGTCTTGTCATCCTCAACAACAATGCTTTGTATTTTTTGAGCTGCAGCAATTTCAAGCGCTAAAGAGTATTTCTTGTCTGCCTCTCCTAATTCTGCAACAGTTCCGTGAATTCCACCTAGCCTGCTTTTGTTTTCAAGAATTTTTTTAACAGCAATATTTGTAGATATACTTTCTTTAAACTCATCTCTTCTTAACTCTAATTTTGACTTTTCTTGTCTTTTAGAAAACATTTTTTCTCGCAAGTCTGCAAGTCTCCTCGCATGCTTAACATCTTCATTTAACAAATTGTTTAAATCTAACACTGCCGTTTTGAATGATTTCTTTTTTTCTTTTAAATCTTCAATTTCTTTTTTGTGCTCGCTAAGAAGACTGTTTACTTTGTTTATTTTGTCGTCAATAGTTTCTAATTGATATTCTAATTTGTCTTTTTCTCTTAAAGAATTCTGGTAGCTCTCTCTCAACTCTTGAGCTTCTTTTTGCAATTGCTCGATTTGTTCATCTAACTTGTGAGTTTGCTCTTCAAGAGCGTTGCTTTCATCCAACTTATGTTTTTTCCTAAATTCCTTAATATAGTTATTTATACTGATTAAATCTTTTTCTAAACTTGTTTTTGTCTCTTCAAGACTTTTTCTTTGAGCCAACAATTCTTTTTTTCCAATTTCTAAATCTTCAGAGCTTTTCGATAACTCTATTTTTCTTTTCTCAATTCTATTAATCTCATCCTTATAATTGCTTGTTTTGGTGTTGTTTGTGGCAACTTCAACTCTTAATTGTTCTATTTCCTTGTTAAGAGATATCTGTCCTTTTTCTCCTTGTTTTTCTATTTCATCACTTATTTCTTTTATTTTTTCTTGGTTTTGCTGTTTTTCTTCTCTTAAATTTTTTATTACTTCATTTACCTTGTTGAGTGTTTCTTCTATGCTTTTTATTTTTGAGTCAATCTTTTCTTTTTCTGATTGTTTTCTATCAACCTGCTTTTTCAAGTGGCTTGCTTTATAAGAATCAATTTTATCTTTTATTTCTTTGAACTTCAATGCTTGCTCTTTTTCTTTTTTCAAATCTTTCAAGTAGCCTTCTCTTTCTTTAAGAATTATTTCTGCTTCTTTTATTTTTTCTTCAACATGAGATAATTCTAAAAGCGCTTTGTTCTTTTTCTCTTCATAAACACCTATTCCTGCTATTTCTTCAATTATTTGACGCCTCTCAATTGTTGACATCTCTATTAATCTAACAATATCTCCTTGAAGAATGATATTGTAACCATCAGGGTCAATTTTCGAGTGAGATAACAGTTCAAGAACTTCCTGTCTTGTTTTTGTTTTACCATTAATCAAATACTTGCTGGCGCCGTTTTGTTTTACAACTCTAGATATTTTTATTTCTTCTTCAGTGAGAGGAAATGTTTTTTCTTTATTATCAAAAAAAATGCTTACTTCTGCTTCATTTGCAGGTTTTTTAGTTTTTCCCCCATTATATATCAAGTTGGAGCTTTTTTCTGCTCTCAAAGATTTTGAAGAAGACTTACCGAGAACAAAACAAAGTGCATCTAGAACGTTACTGTTATGAACAAAAATGTTATTTGCTATGAAGTTATGGGTATCGTCAACAGATAAATCATAAACATATTTTTCACCTGCTACTTTTTCAATACAAACAAGTTCATCCCAAAGTATATCTGACTTCGCTAAATTTCTTAATACGTTCAATTTAGGGATTGCAAAACATACTCGTGGTAGGGTGTCTTCTTTTATAAAACGATCAAGATTTAATAGGTTGACGTTGCTTGTTGTTGATTTTCTGATTCTCCAACTGGCAGTTATAGTACTATGACTCAACCCAAGGGATTTACTGGCATAGGTGAAAGGAATGTTTGTTCTTTTAAGTGTATTTATAAGATTGCGCTGTCTTAAAACTCGAGAGTGTCCCGATTTATTCAGAATATTAAGTTTTCTTAAGAAAATCTCCAGTACTTCTTCAACTCCTTTTTTACTCGGGCAACACCTATTTTCAATATACGCAGCTAGCTTAGGGTGCTCTTTTCTTAAAGGCTTATAAGGTATTCTTAAAATATTAACGCAATCACGTATGATTTTGTTAACTTCCATCGGTAGAAGATCTAAATTGTTGTTAGAATTGTAAGTTTTGCTTGCATGAAAGTGCAATCTCTCCTTTTTGTGTTTGGATTTGAAGCAAATAACTTCTTCTAATTTTCTCAAATTATCTTTCCCATCAACCATAATATAGTTATACTTTCTCTTTTTTTTATCTTTTGTATTTGTAGCACACTTGAGTTTTTCTTTCCTAATTGAAATAATGTTGAATCTTAACAAAGCGGTTTGCACTTGGTCTGCAAGAGTTTCACTCATAGTAACATATTCAAAAGTTGGATTGTTTTTTTCAACTGAAGAGTCACAATCAAAAAGAGCAGACAAAAAATTAGCTAAAATGCTCTTTGCACCAAATAGAATTCGTTCTGGTATGTGCTTCTTTTCTCTCTTGAATTCTCCGCCAAGGAGGCCAACTAAAATCTTTACCAGATCAACCGAGTGAATTGTGAGATTTGTTGCCTTACCTCTGTATTGATATTTATATTGTTTAACATTGCAGCCCAGATCCGTACAAATTTTTAAGTAATCCTCAATCACTTCACGATCTGCATTAACAAAATCGCATCTATTAGAGAGTATACATCCGTCACCCGTAAGATATCCTAAAAATCTGGCAAATTCTGAAGTTATTATTTTGGGAATTTTCAGACTTAATTTTCTAGATTTTATTAAGAAATTTCCATCAACCAAATCATGATTTATATCACAAGGAATTTCAACAGTGGCAGGTCTTTCAAACACATTTAATTTGTTAGGAGTTGCAATTCTAACTCCTTTACTTAAATTACCCACTATCTCTGAGCGGACTTTTCCGTCTTTAAATATCATTACTGGATGACATCCAGTTGTTACAACACTTCTCCCTGTTTTAGTTGTGATTTTAAACAAATGTGGTTCGCCATCCCTTCGTATAAACGCCTTGATTGGTTTTTCCACCAAAGACATAGATTCTGGATCCAAACTAAGAATTTTCAATCGCTTATTATTTTCCAAAGTAAAAACACCATCGTCAAGAGCTATAAGGTTTTTTGAACTGCTCAAAGCGGAGTCAACTAAGTCGCCTATCTTTCTCACTCTTCCGTCTGAAAGAATTACTTTAGTATCAGCCCTCGTGCTTTTTCCAGATCCGTTTGGTCCTATGATTACTGAGAAATCATCTGAGAATACTAACTCAGTATGTTTTGCAAATGATTTGAAACCGTTCATGACTAACCGGTTTATCTTAGTCATTGAGATTGTTCTTCACTTTTATTATTTAAATATTGTTCTTTTCTAGAGGTGTCTTTCATAACGTTTAAAAAACACCCCTTGATACATCTAGTTATGAGTTTGGTTTCTGAAGTTCCTCAAGCATTTTTTGCCTTGGGAGCATCATTTGAGGTTTTAGCAGGAATTGCAGCATTTTTAGTAGGTTTTTTTGGATTAAAAGTTTACAATTATGCCAGCGATAGAAAATATTACTGGTTCAGCCTTGCATTTTTCTTTATTGCCATTTCATTTTTTGCAGGATCTTTTGTTCACTTATTACTATATTTGGGTTTAAGAGAATCTCTTTTTGACTTTTTCAAAATGGTAGACTTTGCAATCTCAACAGTCTACGTTGTATTATTATTGGCTGCATATACTTTGATTCTTTCAGTGTCGTCTAATCTACACAACAAAAAATTAGTATTATTTATATTGGCCTTATCGTCTTTAATGGTGTTCACATCTAGAGGTGTAGAACAGTTATTGAGAAACTTTTTCCTAGTCCAATTTGTAATGATTATTTTTATCACGCTCAATTACTTTGAGAATTTTGCAAAGAAAACGAACATGACAACGTTCTTATCATTCTTTGCATTTTCCTCAATGGGTCTTGGGCATGCCTTGCTTTATGTAAGAACTTTACTCTCTTATTTAAGTCCAATACTTTATATGGGAGGGTATTTTTTCCTACTGTTCGGTTACATAATTCTTTTATTTTCCGTCGCCAGATTGGCCTTAAAAAGAAAAACATTTAAAAAATGAACTGATTTACTACTCTACAATGGGATCCAGAAGAAACAAGTTGGAAATAATTCATGATATATTAAAGTCAATTCATGATAAAGGAGGAATAATTAAACCCACTCATTTATTGTACAAGTCTAACCTTTCTCATCAAAGAATGAAAGAATATGTTGATGAGCTTAAAGGTAAAGCTTTAATGACTGAAGAAATAAAAGATAAAGATAAACACGTTTTTGTATTAACACAACAAGGATACGAATTCTTAGCAAATTTCAGAAAATTGAAAGAATTTACAGATATGTTTGGATTGTAAGAATATTATAAGCTTGCTTAATGTTATTTATTTCACAATCAATATTGAAGACTTGCCCGCCCAGATTAAATCATCTAATTTGCGGGCAAGTCTGAAAGTCAAATCTGAGCGCAGCGAAGTAAATTGAAAATAAAAGCGGATTCAACCCAGTAAACTTTATAAATAACAAAGCTCAAATATAAACTAAAAAAGAGGTATTATGGCAAATAAACAAAGTAAAGACTCTATTGCTAGCTCTATTTGGCAAAAAAAAGGAAAAATCATAGATTACTTTCATTATTTAGGAAAAATAGTTAGTACTTTAGTTAGTCTATTTTTCTTTTTGATATTTATTACTTTCTTTGCAAGCTTTTTTTCTTCGTCGTCAGAGTACTCAATTCCTGCAGGAAACATAGCTTTAATTCCTTTAACCGGTGTTATAATGACTGGAACTGATGGCGCTTCAATGTTTTCCGAAGAAATTGTATCTTCAACAAGAATAGTCAAGTTACTTGAAGAAATCAAGAATAGGGAAGATATAAAAGCAGTAATTCTTGAAATAAATTCTCCTGGAGGAAGCCCTGTAGCTAGTGCAGAGATTGGTCAAGCAGTTAAAGATTTAGGCAAACCATCCGTTGCAGTGATTAGAGAAACTGGTGCTAGCGGCGGTTACTGGATTGCAAGCACTGCTAACAAAATTTATGCTCATGAAATGTCTATCACGGGAAGTATCGGTGTTGTCGCATCAAGATTAGCATTTCCAGGATTGTTAAAAGATTATAATATAACTTATCAAAGATTAATTGCTGGAAAATACAAGGATGCTGGTTCCCCATACAAAGAAATGACTAAAGAAGAAGAAAAATTATTTCAAAATATTCTAGACAAAACATATGAGGTATTTGTAAAAGAAGTTTCAACTAACAGAAATTTACCAATTGAAAAAGTTAAAGAATTGGCCACAGGATTTGTTTACTTAGGCAGCGAAGCAAAAGATTTAGGTTTAATTGATGAATTAGGCGGAAGAAAAGAAGCCGTTGCTTATTTAGAAAAAGAATTAAACATTACTGCAGAACTTGCAGAAATAAAAAGTCAAGGAGGACTTTTCAGTTCTCTAGGCGCATCAATAAAAGATTTCGGATTCAGCATGGGCCAAGGAATAGGCAACAGTTTCGTAAAAAGCGGAGAAAATTCTTACTTTAAAATGCAGACTTGAGTTAAGATTGAGGATATATGTCCAAAAAGATAGAAATGCTTTTAATTGATTAAATTTGTGATGAATTATTATGAGTAAAAAGTCATTAATTGCAGTATTTTTGGTTGGTGTGGGTGTTGGAAGTTTTGGCGGTTATTCATTATCTTTAAAACAAAATAAACCTGAACTTGTCGTGAATAACGACTTATCTGGTAATACTAAAGAAGAATCTCTTGAGTTTATCGTACGAATATCTCTTAGTCCAACAAGAGGAAGTCCTAAAGTGGGTTATGATCTGGTGCTTGATAGCAGATATGCGAGTGCATTATACTTCAAACCTTACGATAAAGAAAACAGTGATGACGTATGGCTTAACAGAGATAAGATCAATGAAGTGAAATGTTTGCTTGATAAAATAGATTTTGACAATTTATCTGATTTCTATAATTCTAGTCCTGCTTCGGAAGCTTCTACGTATAGCTTTGGCATAAATTATAAAGGAAAATCAATCATTGTAGGAGGCACAAAGTTCAATGCAAAAGAAAATCCTGAACTTATAAAATTAATAGAGCTCGGAAGAAAAATCGAAGAAGTAACAGGACTTAAATTATATCTTGATTAGAAAAAAGAACAAACAAAAAATAATAAAATATTCAAGATGGTGAGTGGTTATGGAAGTATCAGAATTAATTAAAGTAACTCGTGAGGGTAGAAATGCGATTGAGCAATCCAGAAATAAATTTATTAAATTGTACCGCACTCAAAGATTCAATGATCCTGAGAGTATAAACGCGCTTAACAAACTAAAAATAAATATAAATAATTTGTTACTGGAATTTGGAAAAAAAGATAGCGATTTTGCAAAAGAAAAATTGTTTCCTGAAGAAAAAACAATAATTGAATTTTTATATGAACTTCTTAAAAATTTTGAACAGTTAAATTCTTTTCAAACAGAGATTGTTTTGCTTACAAAAAGCAAAATAAAAGGAGATGTTTCAAAATTTCAAGAGTTGTGGAGAAGTATAGATGATAATATTTTGTATCTGAATAGAGTACTACAAACTGAAGAAACAAAGGCGAGAGCGTACATAAAGATATATGACTCTGGTAAGAGCGCTTCTGAAGAATGCTCTCAGCCGATTGCTAAAATTAAGATTACAGACATATCGCCATCGATTATACTTCAAGGAGAAACTTTGATGGTTATTCAATGCAATGCACCAGATAATAGAAAGCCTGGAACTGCAAAGATAGGACATATAACTTTTGGAGGAAAAAGAATAGCAATAAAACAAGCAAAGGAATTTTTCAATTCTCTATTTAACATGCATGGTGCTGATGCATCGAGCATAGACATCAGATTGATAGCTAGCAGCGTAACCCTCACCACACCAGAAGGAATAATCTCAGACAGAAAACGTGCTGTAGATACTAGTTATTGTGTCATCAGAGGATTATTAAGTGCTATGTCCTCATACAAAATACCTCCTGAACATTTTCTTAATCTCAAAGCCAATGGAGGAGCACCATTAGAAACTGATGAATTGCACGATCTGAAAATGTTCGAACAATCTTCTGCATTCGTTGAGTTTTTAAAGAAGAAATATGGACCTGGAACAAAAGAATTTTGGATGAATTATGAAATAGACAAACATAGCACTCTTGCAAAAAGAATAGGTGTCGAAGACCAAAACAAGATTGCGGACAGAGTTTATCAAGCAGTGTTTGCTGAAAGAATATTCGCTGAAGACTACCACAAACATCATCCTGGAAAAAGGTTAGTTACTTGGATTATTGGACATTATGATTCATTATCGCCATTTATGAAAAAACATGTGTTTAATTTGTCAGATTTAACTTTATATCTGGGAATTGAAAAATGCGGCGGATTAACAATCATCTGCAGAAAAAATGGCTCGATGGAGTCACTTTTTAGAGGAAAACGATATACAATATTATGAAACAGTTCATTATATCAGTCATAATTCGAATGTTTGTTTTGAAAGATACCGATCATAAAATTAACTAATCTAAATAGAAACATTTTTATATTAAAAATAGCGAAACAACAATATGACTCTAAAAATTAAAAACCTAATAGATCAGAAAAATCTATTAAATCAAAATTCAAGTATTGCTTTTTGTGATGGAGCAAAAATTTATCAAGCTTTTGCAAAAAAATACAAAACCCACAAAAAAGGTTTCTTTATTCTCGCACCATCTGGAGCTGGAAAGACCCATTTTATTGTACATCAAAAAGAGAAAAATTGGATGG
Source organism: archaeon (assembly GCA_016213425.1). GTDB lineage: Archaea > Nanobdellota > Nanobdellia > Woesearchaeales > ARS49 > JACRKG01. The sequence goes on from JACRAI010000081.1 coordinate 8,888, forward strand.
ATGGAGATGATCTATGGAAAGCAACCAAGGCCATGCCAAAAGATGGATGGTGGCTAAGTTTGCCTATAATAAATGAAGTTGAGCAGAGATGCGATATTGTAACTCATGAAGCAAAAAAGAGAGGTTTCTGGATTCTTGGAGCTTCAAACTATTGGATGAAGCCAGATGCTATAGTCATACCTCATTGGAAAACACATAAGAAATACATAAAATACAGAGAAGAACACAATTATGATGGTGGAGCAACCTCAGATAGACTACAGCAAGTCATCAGTCATAGAAAACAGATTCTTGGTTGGATAAAAAAAGGAGTTCCAAGATTTAAATCAGTTAAAGAAGCCACCGACTACCTGAATAAATTAGAGCATAAAAAATAATGCTCGTTAATACAAATAGGTGATAATAATGAAAAAAAATTTAATTGCATATTTCGGTTTTGGTACAAATCGAGATCTTGCTATGATGCAGCACATGATTGATCGCAAAAAAATAAAAGGAGAGCACGGAAGACTAATTGGTTATGAAATTACCATACAAAAAGCAAACCAGTTCAGAACAGAAATACCTAAAACAAGTCCTTACCCTGTTTCGCCCAAAAATCTTATTCTGCGTAGTTGGGGGCCTAAATTTGAGATGTTTACTTCCAGACCTAATCCTACAGGAGTTGCTTATGGAACAATATGGTATATAACTCCAGAAGAGCTGGAGCTTGTAAGAGAATGGGAAATTGTTGACTACGGATGCCAAGAAGATGCGTTTGGTATTGCCGTTACAAAAAAAGGAAAACTTGTCAACGTTATTACTCAAAGTTTTTTAAAACCGACAAAGATATCACGAGTAATAAGAGGAGATAATTATAATCCTTATATTTGGAATAAAAAAGCAATGCTGAAAAGAGCTGATGAAATTTTGACACAATACATAAACATCATAAAAAAAAATAGTAAAAAATTAATTCCTTCCGTAAAAAAATGTGTTTCGGAATATAGAAAAATACAAACCCCTTAGTTGTTTTAACGTGCTTAAGTAGAACTAATGCTATTTCGTGCAGTTATTCGCTACGCTCACTGTTTTCAATATTGTGAGCCAGGATTTTTTACTATTTCTAATCTTGACCAAAAACTTTAAATATTACATTGTATTACGCATGTATTATGGAGATTGTTTCGTTTAAATTGCAGGAAGTTATTATTAAGCAAATAGACAGAGTATTGAAACAATTCCATTTTAATAACCGAACTGAATTTATCAGAGAAGCTATAAGATCAAAGTTGATAGAACTTGAAACCGATCCCGTACTTAAAGCCCTAAGAAAATTTCAAGGCGCAGCTAAAGTGAAAGTCAGTGACGAAAGATTAGAAGAAATAAGAGAACAAGTTTTCAGAAAACATGCAAAAAAATTTGGTGTAGAACTAGATTAAGTCTTCAGGCTTTCTGATTTCCGCTATGTCCGTGAGTTCATAAAAATGCCCATCTCTAGTTACCATTACTGCACCATTATCCCTTGCAAGTATGGCGTGAAGAGCATCACCCGAAGGAACCTTCCGCTGTTTTCTTAAAATCATTGCTTCTCTAACCTGATCTTCATTTTCTCCTACTTTCTCTAAAAGATTTACTTTCGAAACTATACTAAAAATTAGTTCTATTTCTTCTTTAGTGTACTCAATAGACAACTCGTCAACCACTAAATCAGAAAAAAGAACTATTTCTTTATTAAGTATGACTCTTTTAAAAAATTCAAAAGCCCATTCTCCCAAAGGCCTAAATTTATCTTCTCTATTCTCGTGTAAATCTCTCCAGATCGAAGTATCAATATAGTATTTCATGAAAAAATTACGAAAGAATTCTTTAAATATCTTTACTAGAAATTTTTGAAAAAACATACAGAAATTCTGAAAACTTTTCAGAAAACTTAGATGTTTTTTCGAGAAGTATTTAAACGAGATAAAACTTTTTCAAGACATATTCTCAAACATTTCTAAATCTTGAATTTCTAGAATGTTAGGTTTTTCATCACCTATTCTGTTGCATGCAGTGTTAACCCACATATCAATGAATGGAAAATTTTCTAAATCACTCATTAATAAAGTGTCAAATGCAAATAAGTAATAATTTTTATCTGTTCTTTCTTTTAATTTTAGTGCTTTAGACATTTTGTTTTCTTTAAAATACTCGCTCAATATCCCGTTGTTTTGTCCGGGCTTGCAGGTTATTAATATTCCAATATTCTTCGCCATTAAGAAATTTTTGTAGCTGGCTTCCTTTTTATTTTTGTAACTTTTAACTAATTTTTCATCAATTTTATCTAATTTTTTAATCACCGGGTCCCATAACCATACATCTTTTTCTGTATTCATTGCAATTTGTAAAGGATGAAAAACTCCGTTGCCTACAAACAAGAAATAATCTACTTGAGGCTCAATTTTTTTAGCACCATCACACCTGCAACCTACTCCTTGCCCTGCAAAAATAGCTTCAGGTAATTGTTTAAGTAAATCTTGCATTTTGTGCAAGTGCTGAATATTAGTAAATACACCTATTTTTCCTTTAGGCAATCTTTTTAGAGCTTCTTCAGTTAACTTAACATCATGCAATGATTTTGCAGTTATATACGCTACTTTCATTATTTTTTCACCATTTTATGTCCATAAAGTGCAACTTTACAATGATCCTTTTCAACCATATAATGAACGCAAACAGTATTATGTCCATCAATACATGAATTATGTACCAAAGGCCTTTTATCTTCTAAAGTTAAAGGACTTTTTTCAGGAAAGACATCTATTCTTCTTTTCTTTTTTTGATTAGGAAGATATATATGTTTCATAGAAACGGTTGGAAGAGTTAAGTTTTAAAAAGTGATCTATTTATTACCAATTAGTTTTTCTAATTCAGAAATTGTTGTTTCATATTTTTGTATTTCTTCTTGTGTTAGAGGTTTTTCAACTTGATAATTCCAATAAATATACCATTCTAAATTTTCGCCGCGCTCATAAACTTTCAGCAAACTTTCAAGAATTCCAGGATTGCCAGCTAAAGCTGCATCAGGATATTGATTTTCTGGAAAATGAACATATGCCTTGCTTTTATTGTCTTCTACTACTTCAGTGAATAACAAATCATTTCTTCCAAAAATATTTTTCTTAACTGGCAATGCAATGTATAATTTCTTGCCTTCAACTTCATACTCATGAAGATTATTCTCACCATTTTGGTTTTCCGTCAAGTAGCTTCTCAAAAAAAGAATTTTTTCTTGATAAGAAATTTGTTTTTCAGGTTCGGCTGGAGGTGCTTCTTCTGAAGGAGGTGAAGGGGTCTCATCTACTGATGGCGGCGTTACTTCTCCTGCTGGAGGTTCTGTGTTTTCTTCAAGTTTTGGCTCAATTTTTTCAACAGAAACAATAGGTGGTTCTTCTTTTTTCGAAGTATAAAACAGACCGCAACTGGACAAATAAAGTGCTGAAAAAAGTATTATTGTTTTTTTCATTTTAAGAAATTTTCGATCAAATTATCTCTTTGTTTTTTTAGCCCAGCATACTCTTTAGTTATTGGAACGCCTTTCTTTCCAACCCATGAACTGCCAACTGCAAACAAAAATATTCCAAAAAAAGGACTTTGCGTTA
>JACRAI010000078.1 GCA_016213425.1 archaeon
AAGAAGTATAATACTCATAAATCGTTGAAGCACTCAAATTATTTTTCTCTAAAAGATCATACAAAATTCTTTCTTCTTGACTTATTTTTTTCATTCTGCCTGCTTTGTAATAACGGCAATGACATAACATTGCTCTGACTTCTTCATCAGACTTATTTTTAATTATAGGTTTCAAAAGGTTTTTATAGTACTCGAATCTTTCTAAAAAGCTAGGAAGTTTTGCCATGTTTTTCAACCTTGTAAGGTTTGCAAAACATAACCACAAAATAAGCCTTGTACACAAAACGTGCTACAAAAGCATAATAATAAAGTAGGATTTTAAGCTTTGTAATCGTCTTGTGCTACAAAAATAAAAAATTCAAAAGTTCGTCAGGCGTTTCCGCCATACTCCCAAGAAAAAATATTTTTTCTGGGCCCAAAAAATTTATCAATTAATATTTTCAAGAAGTATTTTTGCTTGTTCAAAGATAACATTATCTTTCCAGTTTCTTTTGACTCGCATTCTTTCAAGGATACTTAATGCTTGTTTTTTAGTTAATTTTTTTTTAATAATTAAAGCATAAATTAACATAGTGCTAAATCTTACTTTCTTTTTACAAATTTTTTCAAGTTTTTCTAAAGCAACAGTGTCGTCAGTTATCAAGAATTCAGCATCCTTTAAATCATTTGCTAGATACGCGCACTCTAGCTCCCTTCTTCAGAGCTCTTGTAAGCGTCTAGTACTTTTATTTCTTTTTCAAGAAAGCTTACTATTCTTTTCGCAAGATTGCCTTCAAAATGATGATTTTTACTGATTCCGTTTAATTCTTCTTCAACCCGTTCAGGAATCACTAACTCAAAATTATCAATAACTAAATCCAGAATTTTTCCAGCTTCTAAAGAAAGCAATGCTGAAGTATCAATAACTAACTTTCATTTCACGCTCCTGCTAACAGTTTTGCATCATCGAAACTACTTTTGCCAATTTTAATAATGTGGTCAATATTTGCTACTTCTTTCGCTCCAAGAACTTTAACTAACGCGGTTCTTGTTATGCTGCCTTTAATGTACTCTCTGACAATAAATTGTTTATGCGCATCTATTTCTTTCTTAACTTCGTGAGCTAAAACATTTCTTGCCCACTCATTTTTCGGGACATGAAGAACCTTTGATATTAAGTCAACTTCATCAAAAAGACCTTTCTCAAGTTTCAAATTCAATTGTTCAGATTGCATATCACATCACCAAGTACCATATAGTACTAATTAGTATTTAAGCTTTTCGCAACTCAAACACTCTGTCTTGTACAGTTATTTTATTGCGAAAAAATTATAAAGAAATAGAAAAGCACATATTAAGGTGATAAAATGTCTGAAAAACCAAAAGCAATTCCAAATCAAGCTGTTGTTTGCATAAATGATAAAAAATATTTAGACGAGCTGGTTGAACATTACTCAGGTAAATGCCGCAAAGTAGAAACTTTTTCACATAAAGATGATTTTTTGTTAATAACTTTAAATTCTACAATAGATTATATTGAATTAAGGAGAGAAGTTTCTTATGAAAAAGCGAGATATATTACCCCGATTTATAAAGAAGGTAGCGCATGGGGCTTTCTAAAAGCAGAAATCAGTGTCGCATTTGAAAAAGAAGTGAATGAAGCGGAATTAAGAGATTTCTCACAAAGAACAGGCTTATTGCTAAAAAGAAAAAGGAGTAGAATCTGCAGCTCAAAATCAAGGAAGAATAATTAAAAGACCAGATGTAAGACGTTAATAAGTTAAATGAAAAACAAAACTATATTGTATTTTCAGAAATTTTTGCAATTGTTTTTGAAGCGTACTTTATTCATTTGTTTAACAAAAAAAGGATAACTTTGAAGCAATCATTTAAGTTAAGCACATTAACAAATCTAGTTAGCTTAGTTATTGGCGGATTTCTTTTTATATCTTTGATTTTTGTAATTTAATACAATAGTATCAAATTATCTTAATCTATTCTATAACTAATTGTCCTTTCATAGATTTATGACCTTTACCGCAGGGCACATTGCAAAAATAATCGAAAGTGCCTGTTTGCTCAGCATCAAATTCCACTACTTGTTCTTCACCCGGTGAAAATTTTCCTGATGATACACCTAAATCAGGAATCATAATTCCATGTGTTCCTTCGCTGCTGGTAAGTATTAATTTGACGTGGTCTCCTTTGTTAATTTTCGCTTCATCTTGCTTGAAACCCCAATCAAAGGCAGCTATATGAACTTCTTTCAAAGGACCTGTACTTGTTGCTTTAACGGGCGGATTTGAAACAGCCATTTTTACTGGTTGTTGACTGCAGGCTAAAATCCCAAAAACAAAAAAAGCCATGCAAAAAAATTTCAGATACTTTTTCATTTTTTATACTCCAAGTTATAAAACTTCTATCTTATTTTTTGATCTAAACACCATTTATCTGATCCTCTTAAAAGTATTGAAAATGTTGCTAATGATAAACCAAAATCTCTAACTGCAACATCATTGTATCCTAAACTAAGCATTATCGAAAAAAGATGACCTGCAAGAATGAAAGCAGTAACTCTTGTAAAAAAACCTAAAATCAACATAGTCCCAAAAATTAATTCAAACAAACCATTAAACATTATTAAATTTCCTGCGGAAACATAATTAAGCAAAAAAACAGGAAGATAACCTATAAAATCCTT
>JACRAI010000082.1 GCA_016213425.1 archaeon
AGTTTTACAAGCTTTGTTGATTCCTTGTTTTTTTGTTGACAAACCAATAACTTTGAGAATTCAAGGGGGTACTTGTGTTAAGTGGGCTATGCCTATAGAATTTTTAGAAAATATTTTGTTGCCTCAAATAAGCAGCTTATGTGAAAGAATCAAAATTACTCAAGAGAAAAGAGGTTACTACCCTGAAGGTGGAGGAAAAGTTATCTTAAAAATAAAGCAAGGGTTTAACAAAGAAGTTTTTTTTGATAAAACATCTCAAGGAAAACTGGCGTTCATTAAGGGAATAAGTCATGCTTCAAAAAATCTTGAAAAAGCTCAAGTGAGTGAAAGACAAGCTAAAAGTGCTAAAGAATCACTAAAAAAATATAATGTCTCAGTTAATATTTCTGCTGAGTACAGTGATTCTTTAAGCACGGGCAGTGGAATTACTTTGTGGGCAGTTTTTGAAAAAGAAAACAGTGATATAGGGGTTATTCTTGGGAGTGATGCTTTAGGGGAAAAAGGTAAAACTTCAGAACTCGTTGGTAAAGAAGCAGCACAAGGATTAATTAAAGAGATTGATTCAGGAGCTTGTGTTGATAAATACACTTGCGATAACTTAATACCTTTCCTGGCATTTCTTAATGGTGGCAGGATAAAAACGAGTGAAGTTACAAAACACACATTGACAAATATTTATACAGTAGAAAAGTTCTTTGGTAAAATATTTGAAGTTGAAGGGAACGTTGTTAAGACAACTCAGCCAACTTAATACTTGTCTTTAAGTCTTGCAATTCATATACTAGAATTTTTTTTTGTGATTCGTCTTTGATTTTTTTAATTTCGATTTCTGCTATTTTTAGTTGTTTTTTAGCTTCGTCTATTTTTCCTGAATGGATTAAGAATTCTGCTTGTTTTATGAGATCATTTAGAGGAACTTTTTTCTTTGTTTCTTTTTTGTTTTCTTCGACTTGTTTTTCTAGAATTTTTTTTATTTTTTTAACATGTTTTTCATATTCTTTTCCACTTTTATGCGGGTGCGTATTTAATGTGGGGGTTTCTTTTTTTCGTAATTCGTTTTCCTTGTTATATAATTCTTGAAGATCTGAATGTATTACTTCTTGGGTTGCGTGTATTAAGTTCTGTATTTCTTGTTTGACAAATTGTAATTGGTGAAATCCTGTCTCCCACCGGTCAAGAAATGACTTAATCAATTCTTTTTTTATGTCAGATTCATCAATTAAGTGTTTCCTGGCCAGCTTAAGCTCTTCAGTTAATTCTGTTTGTTTTTTTGTTTCTGAATTTGATTCCGTTGCTTTTTGCGCTATTCTTTTTTCTTTTAGAGTTAGCTGCTTGCTTTTTTCTACAAGAGATTTTTGAGCTTTTTCTAAAAATTTGTTGAGAACTTCTAACTTTTTAAGGTCACTTGCTTTTTCACTCATAGGTTCTTATTTATTCTTACTATTTAAATAATTTGTTGTAAAAAACAGCAACTTTTTTAAATCAAGCCCTTTTGCTGTGTATTATGGATGAATTATGTACGAGTTGTAAGAAAAAAATAACGAATAATGTAGGAACAGTTAATTTCTTATGTCCGAAGTGTGGAAAAGTAAAGCTAGTTAGATGTTCTAATTGCAGAAGAAATGCTGTTAAGTACGCCTGTTACGAGTGTGGTTTCAGGGGTCCAAACTGATATGGCTACAGTAGTTGTAAGCTTGAAGTTAATGCCTGAAAGTCCAGATATTAATTTGAGTGAGCTACAGGCTGCAGTTTCAAAAGCGGTAAGGACGTTTGGCGGATTGGACAAAGATGATGAAGTTAGGTGCACTTTAGAGCCAATTGCTTTCGGACTTAACTCTTTAATTGTTCTTTTTGCAATGGATGAAAAAAAGGGAAGCACAGAGCCTTTGGAAAAAGCATTGAGTGCTTTAGAAGGTGTTAGTTCTGTAGAAGTTACTGATGTAAGAAGAGCAGTTGGTTAATTACATTTTTCTTAAAATATTTTTAACATACTCTCTTTTTTCTAATAATTCGTCTTTTTCGGTTCTGACTAAGTCTATTTTTTCTATTTTTTCATTTTTTTGAGTTGTTGACTTGAATCCTAACCATCCTTTTTGTTCTATGCATTCGAAAAAGACAGGATTTTCCCCGCCCACTTTTAAGAATTTGCTATCTTTTTTTATTTCTAAGAACCTGTTATTGCTTAACTCAAAAATTATTGTATCAAATGCATAATCGTGTTTTGCTTTGTGGAATTCTTTACCTTTTATAACGTAAGTTTTGCCATTTATTTTAATCTTATCATCAACTTGCAGTTTTAGTAAAGTATTAAGCAATTTCTCATCCATTCTGGGTATTATGAATAGTGTAAATAAAAGCTTTTTGGTAGAATTTGTTAAATAAGCTTCTTCTTGAATTCTTCAACGCTTAACTTGCTTTTTATTCCTTTATAGCTAAAGTGTGTTTCTGTTCCGTATTTTAGTAATATTTCTTTCTTTGGAGGGCTTTTTTTTAGCAGTGAAGCAAATTTGTGTGTATCATAAAATCCAACTACATTAATTCTTGCTTCAGCTAATATTACTTTTAAGAACTCTTTGTGTTCGCTGTTTTCTATCATTTTTTCAACTAGTTTTTCATCCCACAAATTTCCAATCCATAAAGGTCCTGCACTTTTCATGTTTTTTTCTTTATTGTTATCTGAAATGAAGTGTTCAAGTGTTTTTTCATTGTAATGAATCCATTTATGTTGTTTTAGAACGTTGTCAACTTGCGTCTTTCTTTTCTCACATTGAAAGTAAACTCTCATGTAGTGTTGTGTCGAATGTGAAAATATAGGGGTTAATGCTTTTTCGTGTTGAGCCCCTATTAATTGTACTTTTCTTATGAGAATTCGCACTCCCATTTCATGCATTAATTCATTTCTTAATGGGATTGCCCAGTACTTTCTCAATCCCGCTTCTGGATAAGTTCCGCATAATGCTGCAGTGTCTGTGGCTGTAACCGCCAGAATTCCTTTGCTGTTTAATCTTTGGATGCTTGCATCAAGAAAAATGTTTGGGCTTCCAAAAGGATCAATATCAATATAATCAAAAAACGGATGTTCATACAATACAACATTTGCATTTTTGTTTGTTATTTCTGCTCTTTTATCTTTAATATTTTTTTTGATGGTTTTATATGCTTCAGGGTTTCCGTCATTCACTAAAATAAATTTAACACCTTCTACTTCTTTAAGAATTCTGAGACTTCTAACTCCTGAACCTGCCAAGATGTCGGCAATTTTTAGTTCTTTTTTATCTATACTTTTTAATAATGCAATATTTATATCTCTTTGAAAGCTCATCACTGGATTATAGAAAACAGGCATTTTTCTGCTTAATTTCTTTTCAGAACTAACATAAAATTCAACTTCACCTTCCTTGATGCGTTCTGTTTTCATGTAAATAAATAAAATTAAAGGATAATTAAAAATGTATTGTTTTAATCACATGAATTGGTTGTCTTTGTTTTTTAAGCTCTTTTCCATTTTAGAGTTTCACCTCCCTTTGGTCGGACTAAACTCTCAGCAGTTCCGCGAATCAATAGTTTAATTTTAGGCGAAACAGCTTCGTAATAATTAATAAAGATTCTTCGTGAGGACTTGCCAACCAAGAATATTAATTTGTTGGCGAGTTTGAAAGTAAAATCGAGCGGTAGCGAGTGAAACCGCTAAAATAAGTATAGAGAATGTTAAAATAATAAAAATAGAATCTACTAAGTCTATCTTCTTTTCTTATCTCTTGGATTGTGCCCTTTTCCTGCTGCGCCTCTCATGAATCCTTCTTCACTTGGGCTTATTTCGTCATCTTCTTCTAATTCTTCTCTGCCTTCTTCAGTGTAAACGTCTTCGTCTTCTTCTCCTGATTCCATTTCTTCTTTAAAGTCTTCACTGTTTTCTTCATGCTCTTCAGGCTCATCGTGTGTGTGTCCTGATGAATCTACTTCTTCTTTCTTGTAGCTTCCTTCAAATATCGACTTCTTTTTTGCCATAAACAACAAGAAGAATTAGCTAATATAAAAGCTTTTTGTCTTTGATGAAATTATTCTTAAATAGTCTTATTTGAAGAATTCCTTTATTAATGGCAGGTAATTTTCTGTTATTTTCATGTTCCAGTCTCTTGGAAAGCAATTCTTGTATTTAGGCCATGCGTATCTTTCATCTAAAAATATTAAAACTCCCCTATCTGTTTCGCTTCTTATACACCTACCTGCGTTCTGTAGTGTTTTTGTTATTGCTGGAAGAGTGTACGCGTAATCCCATCCTTTACCAAATAATAAATCATAATATTGAATTCTTGCATTTGTTTCAATATCTGGTTTTTCTAAAGGCAAACCAACAACTATCACACATTTAATTACTCCGGGTAAATCAATTCCCTCACCGAAAGATCCTGAAGCGACACTCATAAGTACAGCGCCTGTTTCTTTGTAATTAGTAAATTTTTCAAGCAATTCTTTTTTTTGTTCTTTAGTCATTCCCGGCTGTTCAAACAATGTTGTTTTGTCTGTTTTCTCAATAAATAATTCGCTTACTTTATCTTTTAAGTAATAGCTTGGAAAGAAAACTATGCTGTTGCCTTTCACGTTATTTGTTATGTTTGAAATTATTAAAGCTATATTGCTGTATTGTTCTTGAGTTCTTTGAGTGTATTTTGTAGTGGTTGATGGTATTGTTATTGCAAGCTTGTTTTGTTCTGGAAAAGGCGAAGGGTATTCTTTTTTGAAAGTTCCCTGCGGAAACCCTAAAATATCTTGATACATTATTGTGGGAAGCAATGTTCCAGACATAAGTATGGTTGCATAAGAACTTGCAATGATATTTTTAGTTACTAGTGAAGGATCTAAGCATGAAAGAACTATTTGAGGATTGTCTTTTTCATTTTTTACGTATCTTGTGAACTCTTTACTTCCTTGAGGCCACAATTCTAAAAATTCAGCGATTACATTTAGTGAGCTTTTTTTTTGTTTTGTTAAGATTAGATCTGCTGCAACTTTTAATTCCGGAATTAAAACATCAATATTTTTTATTTCATTAATTTTTTCTAAGAAATAATTTTTTTGAATAACTCTTTCTTCTTCAACTCTTAAAGAATTAACTGATTCTGTTATTAATCGTAAAATCTCTCCTAAATTTTCATTCAAACTTTCAAGCGCGAATTTATTTGTTTCACTCATTGCTCTTTTTAAAAGTCTTACTGAAAGCCTGCTGCTTAAAACTTCTCTAGCTCTTTGAGGTAAATTGTGTGCTTCATCAACTATTATTATAGACTCTTCTAAGTCTGCTTTTATTTTATTAAAAAATGTTTTTTGTATAAATGGATTGAATAAATAATGGTAATCTGCAATTATTATTTGAGATTGTTCTGCTAGATCGCTTGCCAGTTCATAAGGGCAAACTTTGTGAATGCTGCAATTGCTTTTTAGCTCTTCACTATGTAATGGCGGAAGAATTTTTAATTCTTCAATAACTATTTTTTGTTTAGCTTTATTTTTTGCGTTTAAATAGTAAGTACACTCTTTTTCTTCTCGCAGCGCTTTGCAGTATTCATTGAAAGTTGAAGAATTCATAGTTTCAACATTTTCTTGCAAGCACATATGCTTCTTTCCTACAAAAGAAGTAACTAAAAAATTCACATTGTGCTTTTTTTTAATGTTTTGAGCGGTTTCTAAAACTATTTTGTGCTGTGTGTGTCTTGAAGTTAAGAAGAAAATTTTTAATTTATTTTTTAAAGCGATCGTTAACGCAGGTGTTAAAGCAGAAACCGTTTTCCCAAGTCCGGTTGGTGCGTGAATTATTGCGTGATTTTTCTTTTCAATTGCTTTGTATAAGTCTTCAATTATTTCTTTTTGTACATTGCGAAAAGAATCATATGGAAAAAGCAGGTCTTCTTGCATTCTTTTTTTATTTTTTACTGAACTGTTTATATTCTTATTGTTTTGCAAAAATTTTAATTTCGAAACCTTTAAATATATGCTATGATATAATGTTTTTATAATATAAACCAAGTAGAAAGGTTTATTAATACTTAATCAACAAAAAGTTTTTGGGGTGTTATCGACGTGAAAAATAAAGAAATATTTAAAACATTTTTTCGCGAAAAACCCGCGATGATGTTAGTTCACTTACGCAATGCTAAGAGCGAAGTTTATGCATCATCACTTGCTAAGCAAATTGATTGCACATATTCTCACGTTGTTAAAGTTCTTCAAGAGATGGAACAAGAAGGCTTAATTAATTTTGATAAGCAAGGAAGACTAAAACTTTTATCCTTAACAAAAAAAGGACAAGATGTAGCTTCCAAAATTACAGATATAAGAAATGTTTTAATTTGATTATTGCTTCTTATTTGTTATTTGAGAAGTTATAGATTTTGTCAATTAATTTTTTGGCGGGTAACTTATTTTCTGTTGTGGCTTCTTATGTACACCTTGTTTTTTAATGTTTCAAGCTTTTGGCGATTCCATCGCGAATTTATAAAACTTAGAAGATAAGTCAAAGCATTCTAAATTAATGACGTCGAGAAATATCCAAGTTTATAATTAAATAAAAATAAAAAAATGCTTATTCTGCAAGCATTTTTGAGTCTTCAGGCTTGTATTCCCAGTCTTCTGGTAACCTTTTTACTCTTTTATAGTATTTTGTAAGCCTTAATATTTTTGCATCGCTTAATTGAATCCCTCTTAAGGCAGTCATGTCATGTTTGTTTTTTGACATGTGTTTTCTTATCATTGCTGCTTTTTTCATTAAGCTTTGCAGGTCTTCTGGTAATTCTGCTTCTAATTTTTTTTCTTTAAGCAGTTGCGTTACTGATTTTCCTAAAAGACTTTTAACACTAGGAACTCCATAACTGTCTCTTAAGATTAATCCTATTGCACTAGGGGAATGTTCTTCCTTTGCTAGTTTTACTGCAAGCATTTCAACTTCTTTAGGTTTGTATCTTACCCAAGATGGTTTTTTGTCTGTTAAAGGTTTCTTACTTCCGCTTCTACCTCTTGCTCTGCTATGCATTCTTGCCATAAATTTTCCTCCCCGAGAAAATAGTTTTCCCGGTACAGATGAGCTTTCACCAATCTGTCCTAAACACCGAAAAATCGGTGTTTATTTATAAATCTTCTCTTAATCTCATGAAAACCTTATAAAATTTACCTGCTTGTCAGTTTCTATGAAGCACAATATTTTAGGCGATAAAAAGACAAGAAGGTATGATGAAGGTTTAATTGAAGTAGTTAACGCTAAGTATGAAAGAGAACAAAGAGAAGATAATTCTGGACTCAATAAAGATCAAGAACAAAAAAACAACAATCCTTTTTTCATAAATCTCTCAACTAAAGTTTACAAATTAAATAATGTTTTTTCCAATGGAGACATTTGTTCTTTCGCATGGGATAGAGAGTTATTAGATGGAGGAAAATTTCACACTCAGAATGAATGGATAGGTTTAACAAACAAATTACCTGCTGCAAAAGGATATTATGCAAGTCTCTTAGCTTTGTACGAAAATAGAGAAGGTCCTCAAGCCGATTTAGTTGAGGAGATCAGGCAAATGTTTGCTAAAGACTTTAAAAATAATTGGATGATGACAAGCACAAAAGTAATTTACATGCCGGAAGATCTTGATGAAATAATTCACACATGCAAAGGCGGCTGGTATGATAGCAAGATTTCACTTGATTTTGTTGGACCTTCTGTTGAGGTAAATGATAAAAACAATATGGATAAAGAAATGGCTGCTTTGTTAGGAACACTTAACAATTGTGATGAAATTAGTAAAATTTTTGAGTGGGTTACTGGCAAAAAAATACTTTTGTGGAGACTAAAAGATAAACCGGTAGAAAAATCTGAGCGGGCTGTGGTGTTCGGTGTCGACGGCATCGTC
>JACRAI010000083.1 GCA_016213425.1 archaeon
AAAACATGGAGTTAACACCTCAATTAATCTTTGATGCAAGCGTTAATATTGTTAAAAAAATTGCTGATTACCAAGTTAGATTAACATTAGCTCAAGATGAATTCAAAAAATACGGATTTAAAATAGAAAATGCAAGTCCTAGAAAAGAAATAAAAAGCAGACTATTGGATTCATTAAAAATTGAAGAGAGCAAAGCAGAAGGATTGATTAAAGCTTGCGAGACATTGGGCAGAAAACAAAGCAAAATAAAAGTTGTTTCCCATGAAGATATTCATACTGGAAATATTGTTACGATAAACAAAGTTGATCCACGCACAGGTCTTCCAGTTACTAGTTATGAAGAATTTGGATTTATTGATTGGGAATCTGTTGGTTTAAGCAATCCTTTCAGCGATGTTGTTGATTTCTGGATCCATCATGAAAGACAAGCAATAAAAGTTTGCGGAAATTATGAGTTTTCATTCAGTAATTTAGAAACTGCATATAGAGAACATTTTGTTGCTTTAGCGAAAAAATCAGGATTAACTGAAAAATTAAACGAACATGACTCCTTAATTCAAAGAGCGTTATGGAATTTATATGAAATGTATGATCCTGTGAGAATAGAAAAAACAGATATAAAAGAAAAGGCAAAAACACATGGAACACAATTATGGAGCGTTCTTACAGAATTAGAAAATAAAGGTTATACTGAAGCAAGAATGATAAAAATAAACTTAAAAGATTTGTTAAAAAAAGAAGTTTACTTGAAAGAAGTTTTTAGCAAGATTTAATAACTGGAACTTACTTAATAAAGGTATGAATGTAAGTAAAGAGTTTTGGGAAGATTTGAAGTGGGGTGAATCTAGCCACACTATGCTTTTGAATACCTATAGAGATCAGTGGGTTGCAATAAACAATAAAGAAGTTGTTGCAGCAGGAACAAACTTACAAAAAGTAGAAAAAGAGGCTAAAAAAAACAGCTATGAACTCATAAGATTAAAAGGAGTGATCCAATTAAAAACTTCTAACGGATGGACTAAGCCTTATCCCGCAATAATTGATACTGGAGCGCACACGTCAGTTATTCCTTTATCCATTTGGAAGCAATCAACACATGAGAAAGTTGGCAAGTACAAAATGTTCGGAATATCAAAAAAAGAAGATTGCTTCCTTAATGTTGACATCGGAAAAATTACTTGTATTCTTGTTGATGAAAAAGCAAATCAAACCGAAGAGTTAGTTTGTTAATCAAAAATACGAAATTTTTAAAGCACCAACGCGAAATATCCTCCTGCACCTTCGTATGTTTTTTGGATGATATTTATTAAGTGATGCAAGAATACTGATTCTGTTCCTTTTGTTTTCTCCATTTCTTTCTGGTATTTGTTTGTTAATTCTTTTCTACCTAAATATAATTTCTTTTTAAGTTTGGGATCGAACCGATAAAACATGTTGTAAAAAGCCAAATAGTAATCTACTGTTTCTTTGAAATAGTCCAAAAACTTTTTATCTAATTTTTTTCCAGAATTAACTAACAAATCACAAATGTATTTGAATTCATCTGCAATTCTTTCGATATTCTTAACTATTTCATACATTTGCATTGTCCTTCTAGGAACTTTATATCCTTTTTTGTTAAGAATTCTTATACAGACATCAGTAAATTTATTGTTTAATGACTCCATATTTCTTGCTTCTTTAAGTTTAGAATACTCTTTTTTTTCTAGACACTCCATTATACTATTAGTCATTTCATTAGTTATCAAGAATGATTTTCTTAGCAAAGTATCAAATTCAGTTTCTAAAGTAGTTGCAATACTTTTAATGAACACTTTGTTTGCTTTCTGATCGATTATTTCGTAACCAATACAACCAGGAATTCTTTCTTTAATTTCATCCAAAGTTTTACTATCTTCGAAAGTTATTTCTATTTCATCATAACCAAGCTGGTATAAATGTGAAAGATTGTTCTTAGTAAATAGCCCATAATCGCTTGTTGAAACTATTTTTTTTGATACAGAAACAGATTTATCTGTAGAAACAAGCAAAGTGTCTCCAGCTTCCTCTACATTTATTTCATCGCCTTTCTTTAGGTTAAACTGATCAACCCACTTCACAGGCAATGTTACTGTGAGCGAACTTGAGCCATGCTGAACTATTTTTCTTTTCATAAATAGACCCAAACATAACAAATATATAAACTTTTCTAAAAAATACATCTTTTTTTAAAAAATACACAATTGTGTACTAATGTACATATTACACCCGCTAAATATATACTTAACCCATCCATTCTATTGTTTGAAAACGAAAAATGTTTTCGGAGAAAATCAAAAATGATAAGAAAAGAACAAACAAGAAAATTCGGATTTATGGATTTCACAATGAATCCTTTAGGAGGCAACTGAAATGAGCGAATATCAACCAAAAAGCAAAACACTTAATGTTAAGCTAGGAGAACAATTTCAAATAAGCGGACAAACACCAGCACATCTTGACAGCAGACTTGTTTTCCCTGAA
>JACRAI010000084.1 GCA_016213425.1 archaeon
AAAAACAACACAAACACGTACCATTTAGCCAGCAAACCTGCAAGCCATTCCACGCTCAAGTTGCCTAAAGACTTGTTCAATCCAGTCTTTTTGACTAAATATTCATCTGCTTTTAATTTTCCTAAACCTCTTTCAACAGCCCACTCGACTGCTAATGCAATCCAGTATCCAATTAATAATAATACTATTGCACCCAGCAAACCTGGCACTGCATCAAGAATACCTTTTCCTACACTTAATAGTGCTTTCTGTAAAGCTCCTAAAGCCTCCATTACCATAAACTACACCTCTTTTTTTAATTTTTAATATATGTTATTAATTTGTATTTAAAAATCTTTGCATAAATTGAAACCATTAGAGAGTAGTTAATTAGGAAATGTTTATAAATAAAGTATTCATTCTTTTGAATATGACAGAAATGACCCCGCTTAAACCTAAGCCACCACTAGATCCATTAGCTAAACTGCCATTTCCTGAAGGTACAACTATTGAAGAATTACAAAATAATAAAAACTTTCAAAAAATAGAACAAAAAAAACGTCATAATCCGCCAATACTTGATGAAGATGTATCTGTAACAGCGTTTGATCAAGCTGCACCTGGTTCAGTTAAGCCTAGACCTGATGTTGACCCTTTAGCTAAACCTCCAGCACCTAATGATTTAGAATTTAAAATAGAAGAAGGCTATAAAGCTCTTGAAAGAAAGTTTGAAGATTTAATACTTGAAGTTTATGGAAGTGAAATACAAGTCCAGTTGTCAAACGATTATCTAGTTGACATAAAAGATAGAAAATACTATTCTCAATTTGGTAGTTGGAATCTTTGTTCAGTAATAATAAAAAAAAGAAAAATTTTTTCAGACAAAAAAATACCTACAACTCAATTAATTATCAAAAAAGACACAGATAATGGCTATTCTCAAATATATGGAAATCATGATAATCCAAAATATAATCCAATAGCAATTCAAGTTTTCAATCAAGAAGCATTAGATAAATCAAAAATTTTTGCAAAAAAATACAAAGAAATGAGCGGGCAAAACGTAAGATTAATCCAAGAATTCTGAAAATGGAAAAAGCAAAAAAAAGGCATAATCCACCAATACTTGAGGAGAAAGATTTAGCAGTTAAAGCTTTTGATGCTCAGCCTAGAAGTGATTTTAACGATTCAAAACTTGATGAAATAATCACACAAGTTCAACAAGAAAACAAAAACAGTAATGTTGTTAAAGGCGAAGAAGCATTAAAGCAAGAATTTAAGTATTTACTAAAAAGGTTTTTCGGAGAGGAATTATTCTTCAAGCCTACTAAATTTATGATGCGCGTGTTTTATCCTCTAGGAACAAGTAAAGCAGTAGATGCAGCCTTATCCCCAAATATTTGTGATTTATACATCCAAGAAGGGAGATTTTTGAATACACACTATGAAAGACAAGTATTAATTGAATGCACTCTGCCAAAACAAGAAAAAAAAAGCACAGACAGGATAGAATTTGTAATTCCTTCAATATTTGAAAACAATCAATACAACCCAATACAAATAACTGCATTCACACCTAAAGCATTAAAGCAAGCTAAACTTTTCGCTCAAGTTTACGAAAAATTATCTGGGCACCCTGTTAAAATAATTCAAGAATGCAAAGTTGAGGAAGAACTTGAAGAATTAATACCTAAAATACAAGTTAGAAATATTGAAGATTTAATGAAAGGTAAAGAAAAGTATCAATTATCTAACGGAAAAGAATTTACTGTTGGTTTAACTGAAAGTGCATGGTCTAAAGAATACTTAAAATTGATGAATGATGTTTTGAGTCCGGAATTTTATGCAAAAGACGCATTTGCCCAAGGTTACTTTTTTCATTACACAAACATTTTCAAATCAAAAAGATTTAGCAGAAAAAAAGTTGCAAAAATTAACAGAACTACTTTAGGGCGTAGTTTTCCAAGCGATGTTGTAATTGAGGTTTACTCAGAAGAAGTCCTGCCTAAATGTGTGGAATTTGCTGAGTTATACAAGAAATTAACAGATATGAATGCTTCTGTTAGAAAAAACTTCTAAAATGGATAAACAAAAACTAGATCAAATAATTGAAAACGCAAAACCTAGAAGTGATGAGTTTAAAGTAAGAGAGAGTGTTTTCCTAAGTGATGAAATGTTAAGAGAAGAAATTATTTATTTAGTAAGAAAAATATTTGGAGAAGATCTTTATTATCAAAGTGAGAATCGTAACCTTCCTCCTTTTGTATTTCACAAGTTTCACAAACTTCCAAAACAAAATTTACCCTGGGGAGGGGGCGAGTTGTGTTTGTTCAAAAAAGGTGGAGGCTTTTTTGGTGAAAAAAAAGAATATGTACAAATAAGACCTTCTTTAGGAGTATCACGAATAGTTGGCGGGAATTTACTTTGGTCCATTACAATCAACGCTTACAATCCTGAAGCTCTTGAGCAAGCAAAAGTTTTTGCTCAAGCGTACAAAGACTTTGCTAAACAAAGAGAGCTGAAAACAGAACTTAACGCAACAATCATTCAAAACTTTAAAACTGAACAGCCAAGTATTGAGAAATTAGCTGTTGAAACCACTCAAAAAAAGAAAAGACATAATCCTGCAATTAGCAAAGAAGATAAACTTGAAGAATCATTAAAAAATTTAGCAGTAAAAAGAGATTACAATTTTGAATTAAATGAATGGAGAAAAAAATTTGAATCTGCTTTAAAAGAATATTTCTGCAAACCGTATAGAGTGAAAGTTGCAAGAGTCTCTGATTTCTTTGTTAATGTTGA
>JACRAI010000085.1 GCA_016213425.1 archaeon
AAATGAAAAAGAGCTGAAAATATTTAAGTCTTTAAATACTCCTAAAAAAATTCAAGACTTTCTTGACACGCTTAAAATTAATTTTGAAGAAAAAGGAGATACATGTATGTCTCCTAGGATGGTGTTACAGACTGGTAAAGCTCATTGTATGGAGGGTGCAATGCTTGCCGCTGTTGCTTTAAGATTGCAAGGTCACAAGCCTTTAGTTGTAGATTTGACTTCTACTAAAGATGATTTTGATCATGTAATCGCAGTTTTCAAACATAACCATCATTGGGGTGCTATTACTAAAACAAATCATGCAGTTTTGCGTTATCGTGAACCAGTTTACAAAACAAGTCGAGAATTAGTAATGAGTTTTTTTCATGAATACTTTAAAGATGATGGAAGAAAAACTTTGCGTTCGTATTCTTTGCCTGTAGATTTATCTAAATTTGATCATAAGGGTTGGATAACTGCTGAAGAAGATGTATGGTATATTCCAGAACATTTATGCAAAATTCCTCACAAAAATATTCTTAACAAGTCTCAAATTGCAAATTTAAGAAAAGCACACAAAACAGAAATAAAAGCAGGAAAAATAACTGAATGGAAAAAGAAATTTTAATTTATAAAAGTTTTAATTCACCTGTAACCTTATCTATCTTTAATTCTTCATCTGGGCCTATAGCCATACAGGTAACAGTTCCTGGTTTTAATTCGGTTCTTCCTGCATCGCTTATTACTGCAGTTACCAAACCTTCTCTTTTCGCTTTATCTTTATAATTAAATAGCTCTTGTTTATCTTTAACTTTTAAAACGCTTTTTTTCATTCCTTGACTTCTCCAGTCTTCAACAAGTTCAGAATCTGAAATAAGTACTGCTTCAACGCTTGCGTGTGCAACTTGTGCAGCTAGTTTTCCTTTTGATAAATTTAATTCTTGAACAACCAATATTACTTGTTTTAGTTCTTTCATTTTAAAACTCCACTACAAATTTATTTTTTCCTTCAGGGTAAACATATCCTTTTTTAATTTTATTTATGCCTAAAGCAGAGGTAATTTTTGTTGGCAAGCGAAGAACGATGGATTTTCCTGATTTCCAGAACTGAACTTCTTTTCTTTCAACTCCCCATAAATTATTTTCTTTTAATTTCATTTCAACAATTTCTAAACTCTCATCAGGCAAGTATTCTTCACCGCAAGTTTCACAATATTCTATATCAAGAATTCCGCAATCTATTTCATCTCTCACTATTTTTTCTTTCTTCCATTTTAATCTTCCTCCGCAAGGGCAGGGGTAATTTATTTTTTTCATTTTAAGCCTCCATAACAGTTATAGGATATATCTTTCTGATTTTTTCTTTTTCTAACCTGAATTCTCTATATACTAGTTTATACCATCTAAATTCAGATACTATAGATTTATCATCTCGGATTTTTTTAGCGCCTTTTTTTACTGCTTCCAAAATCTGTTCTTTTCCTATACCTCTTCTCTGTATTCTGTCAAGCACATGTTCTGATCTGTTTTCTGAGTCTTTCCAATTTTTCATGTTTCTGAAAGCCACATTGATTTTTATCTCTTCCATTTTATACTAAAGTGTATACTTTTATATAAATCTATCTAGTTTAGAATAAACATTTGATTTTAGGCACTTAAATTTTTAGAATTTCATTTTTTTAATGCGCAAAATTTATAATACTTGTACGCGATCTTAAGTTTATGACTCTGAAAACTCTCGCTAGAAATCTCAGCTATCTATCTTTAACCACACTATTATCTTTGAGTCCTTCTTATGCCCAAAAAGAAACTCCTCAAAATAAAGTTGAATTATTGAAAGAATATGTTTTAGAAAATAATCAACAGTCAGAAGAAACAGCAGACGGGGTTATTGCAAGCTTGGACCACTTTAGAGTGGGAGATTACTTGTTTGATTTGTCAGTTAAAAATAATTCTTTGAAGGTAAATTACAAGAAGAATATCTCGATCTACGTAGATGAAACTGTTTTATTAGTTGATAATAATTTTGATGAAACAATAGATGAAGGATTTTCAAGCACAATTGAAACAAATTATCGTAACGAAGTTGTCAGTAAAGAAGAAATACAGTTCAATCAAGAAAATAAAGAGCTTTTCCAACAAAAATACCAGTTATTAGTTAACACTTTGCTGGATGTGTTTGAGAAAAGAAAATCTGTTGCAGCAATAAATGCAAATATTGATTCTTCAATCTCTGAGAAATCAAAGAAAGTTGCAAGGTATGTTAGATTATTAGGTGAAGATAATGGTGGGGGCTATGAATTTTCCTTTGAAAAAGAAGAAAAGAAGTACTCGATAAGAGGTTTTTTTGATAGGGATCTTTCATTAATAGATATAGTTGAACTGCCTTTTAATTCTAATCGTGTTGACCGAGAATCAGTTTCAGCAACAGATAGATATCTTGATGGTATTTCAGATGCCGGAGATTTTTATGAAAAAATTTCAGAATATTCATACAATCGCACAAAACATTTTAACGAGTTCAGAAATGAAGGTTTAGAGCAGAAAGAATTCTTTCAATCAGAATACGAAAGATTGCTTGAAGTTGTGCTTAATCGTTTTGCAGCGCTCAAACTTAATGAATTTAATATTTGCAAGTTAAAGAAAAATCAGCACTAGATGAAACTTACCAGTAAACTACCCAGAATACTGAATAAGAATACAAAGCTTACTCCATACCAGATTCTTCTTGCTTGTTTGTGAGGCATTATTTTTTGTAAAACAGCGTGAAGCATTCTTCCTCCATCTATTGGGCCTATAGGTATTAAGTTGAATAATCCAACTCCTAGATTGAGAACAAATAACCAGTAAATTAAATCTTTAATCCATTCAAACAAGTGAGTATACCAAACTTTATTTATCAGTTCTTTTTTTTCTTCAACAAAAACACCCAGCATTCCGTTATTTCCTAAGCTTATATCATAAACGGCATTTCCTGTTGTTACCTGTATAAGATCCCCTTCTTTTTTGTTATTAAATTTTTCTTTAAACATGCTTGCACTAGTTATTTCTTCACCATTTATTTTTTTAATAACTTCTCCAACTTGCAACCCTGCAACTTTGGCAGGTGTATTTCCTCCGAATAATTTTGTTATCTCTAATCCTTGATAATTATACATTTCTTGACTTAAAGGGGTCATTAGTTGATAGAAAATTACTAAAAATATCAATCCAAAAACCAAATTAATAAAAGGCCCCGCAGCGAAAACTGCTAATTGTTCTTTTAGTTTCTTTTTTTCTAATCTTTTTTCGTCAGGTTCTACAAAAGCTGCAGGAATTATTGGTAAAATAACTCCTAAAATTGCAATGCCTGTGCTTTTGACTCTTATTTTGTACAATCTTGCTATTACTCCATGAGCGAATTCGTGAACAATTGCCAGGAATGCCAAAACAATTATCCAATAAACTATAGGCACATAAAATACCCCTTTTGCTTTTATAGGAAGCACCAATCCTACGCTTATTCCAGTGTAACTTGTGAAAATTATTCTATAAATAGTTTTTATCATATCATAACTCATAATGATCATTCCTAAAAATCCAATTACTATGCTTATTTGTCCTAAAGTTTTCAATATTGTTGAATGTTTTTTTACTATATCATCCATCAGTTTTATTCCTATTTTTGTTTTGTACATGCCAAAATAAAAAAAGGGAAATTTTCCGTAAAAGCTGAACTTTTTTCTTTTTACAAATAAAACTAAAGAAATCAAGAATAAAATTGTTAAAAGTATTATTGGTTCCATTCTATGTCTAATTTTGTTCTTTCTTTTTCAGTCATGATAATACATGCTGTTGAGACTAAATAAACAGCTAAATATAACATTAAAGGAATCAAGTATATTTTAACATAAAAAATTTCTTTAAAAGGTAAAAGCCAGTTGTTTCCTAAAGGCCAAGTTATAACTTCCAAAGGCACAATCCAAATCATCGAATAAAATGCAGTGTTAAAACTTTTTTTAATTGAAACATTAAAAGGTGTTAAGTCTAAAAGCAAATATCCTATAAGCCCTAAAAATAAACTTATCACTAAATATTTTAAAAACAATACTACTAAAAACATTGAGACTACTCCTGAGATTAAAAAAGTTAAAAGGTAAGTTACTGCTGGCTTTATTTTTTCTCTTTTTTCTTCCCAAGGATCATCGGATTTGAACTCATATTCTTGTCCGTAAACGGTATACTTTACTAATTTAGGTCCAATGAACACTTTGCTTTCATTATAAAAAGTTTTTTCATCGCTTGTTGCATAAACCCATGGTTTTTCTGCAGGCATCTTTATATCTTCGCTTAATTGTACGCTTCCTTTAACATTAATATTTTCTATTTTTTCTAATTCTTGATTTACTCCGTAATTGAGAACGTTTATTTGAGGCCAGAAAAGAAGCCCGGCAAAAATACAGCTTATTAATAATATCTTTATTAAGAAAGAAATTGCACTGCTGACTCTTTTGCCAACTAGCAAAGGATATTTTAAAGGATTCACGCTTGCTACTATTTCTTGGCTGAATTTTTCAAGCATATTTAAGCATTCTCCATTAAATATTTAATAATTATTGTGCTAGATAGCAAAGCTTTTTTAATCTTATTTATTTTCCATATTGAATCATGGACGTTTTTGACAAAATTAAAGAAATAACCGGTAAAAAATACATAAAACTAGACAAAAGCGGCGACCACGCTATTAAAAGAATAATTGCTTTATGTGTTTTATTTGGAAAAGACAGGTTGCTAATTCAAGATCAAGGAGGCTGGCTTACTTACAAAAGTTTTGCACGCCGCAATGGTTTAATGGTTGTTGAAGTTAAAACAGATTATGGAGTGATAGATCTTGCTGATTTCGAAAACAAGCTAACTCCAAACTGTGCAGTTTTGATCAACTCTCTAGCAGGTTACTTTGCAGAACAACCTATAGAAAAAATCTTTGAGTTATGCCAAAGCAAACAATGTCTATTAATTAATGACATAAGTGGAAGTGTAGGCACCAAAAATGGAATGATTGGAAACATCCTTATTTGCAGCACTGGCACTTATAAACCGATAAATTTAGGCTACGGAGGCTTCATTGCAACTAATGATGAAGATTTATTCAACAAAATCGTTAACAATGTTTTTGATGAAAAAAAATTACCCGGTTTAGAAAGAGAAGTAGACCGTTTAGAAGCAAGAAAAAAGAACTTCAGAAAAATTTCAACACAAATAAAAGAAGACTTAAAAGATATGAACATTCTGCACAGAGAAGATAAAGGAATAAATGTCGTAATAAAATATGATAATCAAGAACAAAAAGAGAGAATAATTAATTACTGCAAAGAAAAAAATTATCCATTCACAGAATGTCCGAGATATATAAGAGTTTTAGACACTGCAATAAGCATAGAAGTAAAAAGATTACCGCTACCGGATTAATCACCACATGACTCTGCCAGTATCATAATCACTTCTTGGAGTAACTTTGTCTTTCTCTGTTATTTCAGGATTATGTCTCTTCTTGACAGGTTTTTCTTGACTGCTAGAATAATTGTTTTTTATCCTGTTTTCTAATCTTTCAACTTCTTTTCTTAATTTATGATTGTCAACTTCATTCAGGAGTTTTACAGGGGTTAATTCAGTTATGCTGTAAGCCCCCACATTTCTTTTTCCATTTTTCTCCCAAAATGCTTTAACAATCTCCCAATTATTCTCCCAAGTGTATTTATTTATCCCTTCGAACTCAATAATATAATAATCTGTTATTATGGTAAGTACTTTTCCAACAGACCCTATTGGGAATGTAGCATCTCTTTGTGATTTATACTCTTTATCCCAACTAAATCCTCTGATGTTTTTTACCGCTAAAGTTTTTACCCAGCTTCCGGCAGTAATATCTGAATCTTCTTCCCCACCGTATAATTTTTTTGCAGTCTCTTTTACTTTTTCAATTATTCCATTTAAAGGAAGTCTTTCAGTTAGATTGATTTTTTCTTCAGCATATTTTTCAAGAGTGATGTTTAAATTTTTTATTTGTTCATAAAATTGCTCAAATTCTTGATTTGTTTTTAAGTAATCTGCAAATTTGCAGAACTCTTCAACTAATAATTCTTGTAATACTAATTCTCTGTTTTTTCCTTCAGGATAAATCATCAAATATTTTTCTGTTAAACTTATTTTTTCAGCTCCTTTTGTTTTTTCAATCCTGCTTAACATTCCTTCTTCAGTTATGCTGTTTACCTTATTTTCTAAATTTTTTAATTCTTCCTTGGTAAGCAAGGGTTCTTTTTTCATTTCTTCAAGACTTTTTCTTGCTTCTTCAAGTTGATAATTATCAGTTAATCTTTCGATTTTTTGTTTTGCTTTTTCCCTATCTATTAACACTCTAAGTCTTGCTACATGATATTCTGATTTAAAAACATCAGTGACGTAAACATTTAAAATCCCTTCAGCCATATCTAGCTCTCCTTCTGCTATGGCTCTTTCAATTTTTGCTCTTTTTCCTAAGAATAATAAATTCATTGTTGATCGCTCCTTGGAATAGCAGCCTTATCTTTTTCTGTTATTTCAGGATTGTGTCTCTTCTTCACAGGTTCTTGTTCTTTACAGTAGAATTGCGTGTATAATTCTTTTATTTTATCCAGTTCTGTAGTTACTTTTTTTCTTTCAACAGGACTTATTAATTCAACTCTTTCTAGTTCGCTTTCTGTGTAAACTGCAACATTCTTTTTATCGTTCTTCCAATAAGCACCTGCAGGATTTCTAATCTCATCTTCAAATCCTCTACTCCAAACACCATCCGATTCAAATTCAACAAAATAAGTATTATCATGGAATTCTTTTTCAACTATATCTATTAGTTTTCCTACGCTTCCTACTGGATAATTTTTTATTCTTTCAACTAAGTATGCTTGACCAAACTGGTCTTTATTTCCACTATCTGAACCTAAAACTTTAACAAAATCACCTGCCTCTATATCCCCTCCTTTGTCATATGTGAAGTTTTCTGAAACATATTTTGTGACATCTTCAATTAGTTTATCTACTGGAAGTGTTAAGATTAATTTTTCTTCTTTTTGTTCTTCAAGAGTTCTTCTCAATTCTTTTGATGCTTCATAAAGTTCAGGCAAATTATCTTCATCAATCAAGCAGTTTGTTAATTTTTTAAAACATTCTTCTATTAAATCTTCAACAATTGCTTTTCTTTTTTTGCTGTCAGGGTAAAGTTCTCTGTGTTTTGCTATTAAT
The DNA here is from genome assembly GCA_016213425.1 of archaeon. GTDB lineage: Archaea > Nanobdellota > Nanobdellia > Woesearchaeales > ARS49 > JACRKG01. Next base: position 7,237 of record JACRAI010000085.1, read on the forward strand.
GATTTTTGTTTATCTTCATATTCATCTTTTATTGCTTGAATCATTCCTTCTTCACTTATTGTGCTTACTAATTCTGCTAAATCTTCTTTTTCATATCTGTCAAGTACATTTTGTTCTTTTAAGCTTTTTAATGTTTCTTGCGCTTCTTCTAAATTGTAATTTTCAACAGCATTTTTTAGTGTTGTTATCTGTCTTTGTTTACCTATTTCGACTTCTAAACTTGCTATTTCTGGTTTTCTTGGAAAAGAATTGTTTGGACTGGCAACAAGTTCTTTCAATACTGCAAGTTGATTCTCCGCTAAAGAATAATTCTCTTCTTTGATTGCTTTTTCAATTCTTCTTAATTGTCTTCCTGTTGGTGTTAGTATTCTGAATATGCTCATTCTTAACCTATTACCTCTGGATTATGTCTTTTCTTTGCTGGTTCAGCTTGTGTTTTTGTGTAGCTTTCTTGGAATAATTCTTTCATTCTTTCCAATTCTAGTCTTACATGATTTTTATCTATTTCATTAGCAGGTTCTATTGGTTGAAGTTCTGTTTTTTCAAATATAACCACATTATTTTTTCCTTCAGAAATACACTTTCTCATAGATTCCCATAAACTGTCCTTCCATGCACCCACTTCTATTTCTTCAAATTCAACTAAGTACTGCCAGCCATCTTTCTTGATTAATTTTCCAACGCTTCCTTTAGGTACCTTGCCTTCTCGTTCATGTATATATCCCCAATTTTGGTTTCCCCAAGCACGTTCTTCATTTTTTACAAATCTAACTATGCTTCCAACAGCTAAGTTTCCTTTAGTGTCTCTTTTTTGTTTTAAATTTTTAAGATATTCATTTATTCTGCCACTTAATTCATCAACATTAACAACCTTTGACAAATCTATATTTTCTCCGGCATATTTTTGTAATAAATTGTTAACATCGTGAATTGTTTCATACAAATCATCACTGCTGGCATTTTGTTCTGGAGCGTTGCTTAAATCGCTGAATCTTTCAACAATTAAGTCTTCAATTACTTTTCTTTTTTCCTTATTTGAAGGGTAAACTTCAACAAATTTTTCTGAAAAAAATCTTCTTTCATATTTTTCACTGTGTCTTATTGCTGCAAGTAATCCTTCTTCACTTATTGGATATATTTTTTTTGCGTCTAATTCTTCTGCTTCTTGTTTGCTTATTAATTTTTGATCTATTAATTCATCTAAATTTTTTTTGGCTTCTGGAAAATCGTACTTTTCTATTGCTTGTCTGATTTTAGTTTTTCTTCTTTCTCTTTCATTCAGTTCATTTAGTTTATTCCATCTAATGGTGTGATCATGAACGTATATTTTTCCTGTATCTATTTCGCCTTTAAACGCGCTTAGAAGTTCTTCTGCTGTTAGATATTTCTCATCTTTTATTGCTTTTTCAATATCTCTTATCCTTCTTCCCGCTTGTGTTATTGGAAATATGAATTTCATTCTTTTACCTCGAGCTTGTCTTCAGTATTTATTTCAGGATTGTGTCTTTTCTTAGGTGCTTTTCCTAATTCTGTCATGAGTTTGTAATGTTCGCTTAATTTTTCTTCTAAAGGTTTAAAGACCAAATCTAGTAATTGTGTTTTTAATTTAACTCCGTTTCCTGCAGCGCGTCTTGCTAGTTCAAGTTTGTATGTTTGATTAACAACTTCGCTTCCATTTATGAAAATATCATACGCGCTTCTGCTTGTATTGGTGCTCCATACCTCTTGTGTTTCAGAATATTCTACTTCTCTTGTTTTTGATGAGAACCAGCTTTTTTTTGTTCTTTTGATTGTTCTTTTAATGGTCTTGTCTAGACTTGCGAAACCACGTACAAAATAATTATTTTCTTTATCTAACCCAGAATTTAATGAATATAAGCATCCTCTATAAATAATTGTACTTCCATCATCTGCTGGAATTTCAATCTTATTAACAAAACTTTCTGAGTGCAAGTTAACAATATTTGCGTCAACTGTTCCTTCCAAGTCTTCGACTTTTAGTTTGATTTCTTCGCTCATTTTGCTCCTTTAAGAGTTTTGTCTAAGTTAGAACTAGCAGTATTAACTTTTTATTTATAAAGCTTTCGTTTTTTTGTTACTTTGTAGTGGTTAATTTAATTTTTCATATATTTTTCAAATTTCTTGTTCACATAGCATTCCGTGACTTGTATTAATGGTGTTTCCCACATCTGGTTTATTCTTTCTTCAAAATCAGAAAGAATATCTTCTAAATTTTCTTCAGAAACTAGTGTTGAAGCAACATAATTAGTTTTATCTTCTTTTTTTCCTTGCCATAAAAAACTTGTTTTATTTTTTATCATATTTATATACAAAAGTATAGAAATGTTTAAATATTTCATTTAATTATTTAAATTAGTTTAAACTTTTAACGTTTGAACGCTCTAAAAATGGAGGGAGAAAAGCGGAGATTACAAGAGTTAGGGGGATCGCTCTATGTGTCTCTGCCTTCTTCCTGGATTAACCAGTTTAATTTAACCAAAGGAAGTCAAGTTTTCATCTTAAGTGAAGACGGACAACTAAAGCTCTTCCCTAAAGAATCACCAAAAGAAGAAGAAAAAACATCAATAATTCATTTTACCAAAGGGGTTTTCAGAATTTTGATTAGGGAGTATTTGTTAGGTGTTGATATTATAAGAATAAAAAAGGATACTCCCTTTTCAAATTCTGACCGCTCACAAATTGCCTCACAAGTTAACAATTTTCTAAGCCTTGAAATTGTTGAAGAAACGTCTAACTTGATAACGATTCAAAATTTGAAATCAGACATTCCAATTACTAAATTAATTCATCGTATGTATTACTTAACCAAGTCCATGCTTGAAGATTTAAATCAAGAGGATAAAGAAGTTTTGTTGAGTGTTATAGAGCGTGACAAGCTTGTTGGCAAATTTTATTTCGCGATCATTATGCAAGAGCGTGCGTTGCTCACCAATAAATGGAGTCAGGAGTTCAGCTTTGTTGAACTCCTAGATCTTCGTTTATTAATAGAAAGAATAGAGCAGATAGGTGATGATATTAAAGAGTTAGCTGGAAAACTTTTATCAAAAGATAAAATAAAAAAAGAAGACATAAATTTTTTACTTCAAAAATATGATCAAGCTTTCAAAGCGTACACGAAAAAAGATACAGTTCTAGCAGCTAAATTCTGGGATACAGAAAAAGAAGATAAAAAAAGAGTAGAATACAATGAACAATTATTGAGGATTTATTCAAAAATTAAAGATATAGCAGATTTAATTATTTGACAAATAAATAATAAGAACTTATTTATGCTTGTACGTTAAAGTTGATTTATCTTCTATTTGGTAGCTTAGCTCGCATCCATGGTATTCTTTTCCTAACTTTTTGTATTCATAAGCTAAGACTCCTTCAAAGTATTTTTTCATTAAGTCTTGTCCTAATAAAAATCTTGTAACTTTCAAGTCTTCTTTTTTCTCATACTTTACCGGTATATTGCTCGATCCTTTTTCAATCTCAGGAAGAAGTGCTTTTATTAACGTGTCTACTGTGTTCAAACTTTTTGTTAAACTTCTTTTTTGTTCTAAGGTTGCTTCCATAACTTGTTCAAGGGGTTTTTCTCTTTTTATACTTTTTGACACAAAACACTATTACTTTTTCTTAAACGCATTCTTCACTAATTCTTGGCTGTATTCTTTAGATACTTTTCCTGTTGTTGCGTAATTATAAAGCGCAGCAGTGTAAATACCTCCAAGAGTAGCTCCAATTATTGCAACTATTAATGCATGAACTACAAAATAAACTAGTGAAGAAATTATTGCAATCATGAAGTTGAATTCATTAACAAATGAGCCATTAAACAACAATGATAAAATTAATGGAATGAATCCTGCCAGTACTGCAAACATGATGATTATGCTCATAGAGAATTGTCCTGCAACATTTTCTCCCCAAGTTTTCTTGAATAAACTGCCGGATCTTTTGACTGATTCAAAAGTCGATTTGTCTTCAAAAATTAATACGGGAATAATAAAATAAGTTGACAAGCTCCAAACAATTCCCAGAACGCCGGCCAAAAATTTTCCTAAATTTTCAGACTTATCTTCTATTGACTTAAGAATTATTCCAACTGTTGCTCCAACTAAAGACCATAAAAAGATTTTTCCTTTATGTTTTAATGCATTTTTTAATCCATCCATGACTGTAGGATCTCCGCCTTTCAATCGTATACTCGCGCAGGTAATTACTGCTGAATTGAAGAAAGTTACAACAAAAAAAGTAATGAGATAATAAATAACTAATGCCAGATATACACTTCGTTCATTCAAAGTTACTGTTTCTTGTTTGAAAAGAGGAAAAAGAAAAGTAAAAATCATTCCTGCAAACAAGAGTAAATTAATTATTCCAGAAAAAATAGGAAACCATAATATTTCCTTATCTTTAAGCAATATTTTGAAGCTTTCTTTTGTTAAATTCCATCCAATAGTCATTCTTCCCATTATCATCACCTTTTTTTAGTTTGAGGTTTGGAGTATGTACTCCGAATTCTAAACCAACAACTCTAAATCAACTTATGATTATGTTATTTTATAAACTTTTTGATACATAAGGTCCATCATTAGAATAACCTAATTTTCTATAATACTCCCTTACACCAACACCGCTTATGATTACCATCTTATTCTTGCCATTTTCTTTAGCTATTTGTTCTGCTTTTTCAATTAATTTTTTACCTAAGCCGCGATGTTGTATATTACCTGTATCGCCTAAGGGTGTCGATTGGCCATAAACGTGTAATTCTCTTACCAGTGCAGTATTTGGAGTTATTTCTTCTCTTAAGCACTGAAATGGAAATCTTAATCTACAGAAGCCAAATATAACATCTTGTTTTTGATCTTCTAAACTTATAAAGAATTCTTTACCTTTTGATGCTTCGTATTCTATGGAGACTAATTCTGTTGTTTCAGAATTCATTTGTCTTCCTTTTGGTTCTCTACATCTTATGCACCTGCATTTCGGTTTGTATTTTTCGTGAAGGTGTTGTCTTAAATTAGTAATTCCCACCCCTGCACTCCAATATTTTGTAGGTACATCTCTATTAATTCTTTGAACTCTGCAATACGTTGGGATAAATGGTTTGAACTCTGCAATTATTTGTGCTGCCTCATCTGTTGTTAAAGGTTTAAAAAGTCCTTTTTTATACTCATAATATAATGCAGTTCCTGGTGAGACCATGCACGGATATATTTTCAACATATCTGGTCTAAAATCAGAGTTTTCAAAAATTTCTTTCATTCCTTTAATATCTCTCTCTCGATCTGTGAGAGGTAGTCCTGGCATGTAATGTGCAGATATTTTGAAACCTAAATCTTTCAAAATTTGTATGCTTTCTTTAGTGTCTTTAATATCATGCCCTCTGTGTGTTTTTAGTAAAACGTCATCATATACAGATTCAATTCCAAGTTCCACTCTTGTACATCCTTGCTCAAGCATTCTATTGTCATGCTCTAATTTTGCCCAATCGGGCTTTGTTTCTATACATAGAGCCACACATCTTATTTCTGTTTTTTCGTTTCTTTTTTGTTCTTCTATAAGAGTTGTCTTTTTCTTAATTTTCAAGCCTAATAATTTTTCATGGACGCGTTCAACTCTTTCACGGTCTTTTACATTTCCTGGAAGTTCAAAAAAATCTTTAAATTTGTCAAAGTCGAATTCATTATTATGATAAAATAATTCTGAGAAATCATTCATTGCTTGAAATGCTTCTTGAATGAACTCTGTTTGATAATCTATGGGCATGGATGGGAAAGTACCTCCCATAATTATTAATTCTACTTTGTTTGCATTTTGCCCTATTACCATATATTGCTCTAATCTGTTAAAAACTTGTAAGTAACCATCATATCGGTTTCTTATGGCCCTCATTGTTGTTGGTTCATGACCTGTGTAACTTTGCGGAACGTCTCCAAAATAACTTTTTGGTCCGCCAGGACAAAAGGTACATTTGCCGTGGGCACATGGTAACGGTTTTGTCATTATTGCAATAGGTGCAACTCCAGAAATAGTGCGTGTTGGTTTTGTTAATAATTTTTTTTTGTATTTACTGAGGTTGCTCTTATCAACACTTGTTAATAATTCAATATTAGTAGGCGTTTCATTTATTTTATGTTTTATAATCATCTTTCTTTTCAATCTGCTTACTCTTTCAGGGGTTAATTCTTCAGTTTTGTCTATTTCTTCCAGTAATTCTTTGATTGCAGATTCTTTACTCATTTTTTTAAGATCTCCAAAATTTTATTAGAAATTTTTTTTAATTCTTCTTAAATCTTCTTGTGTTGCCTTTCCTTAAATCATTTCTAGTTATGTTGTACTCTCTTGATATTAAGTAATCTATGCTTGTCTTTTCTACTTCTCTTATCATTGCGTCTTCTCTACCTGTTTCTTGAAGTATTTTGCTTAACTTTTCGTGAGAGCCAATAATATACATTTTTCCTACAGGTATCACGTATGCTTTAGAAGTGAAAGTGTTATTCTTAAAGTAAGCATCTAGTTTATCTTTAAGACCTAGCTGTTTTATTACTCCTGCAGGGTTAGGGTCTGGTTCTATTGAACTCATTTCTTAGGGCCTGCTGCTTCAGGCTTCGCTGCCGCAGCAGCAGCTCCTGCTGCACCACCGGCTGCTTCTACAGGTAATAATTCTTCTATGATTGCTGTTGGTACTCCTAACTCTATCATCTTTGCTTTGATTTGTGATCTTGGTTTGCCTGCTAGTTCTTCTATTGCTTTCTTTGCTAAGCTTGTGAAGTGTTCTTTCTTCTTCTCTATTTCTTCTTGTAATTTCTTTCTTTCTACTTCTAATTTCTTGAGTTCTTCAGCGCTTAACTCTGTTCTTCCTTCTTCTATTTCTTTTTTGAAAGCGCCTGTATTAATGTCAACGATTAAATCTTTTGCAGGTTTTCCTTCAACAAGTATTCCCATACTGTTGCAGGTTCCTAATATTTCTTTTACTCTTGAGAACATGTTTTTTCCAAGAAGGTCTCCTTCTTTCATTTTTGCAACTTTTATTACTTGCTGGATTTTTAAGTCAGCAATTTTGTCTGCTAAAGGGTTTCCGCTTCCTTTTTCGACATTTGCTTCTTTTTTTATCAAAGCGCTTGCTGGCGGAGTTCCTAATTCTATTTTGTAACTTTTATCATCTGGATTAACGTGAATTTTTACTGGTACTTGCATTCCTTTGAAATCTGCTGTTTTTTTGTTAATATCGCTAACTATTTGTCCTATGTTTAATTTTAATGGTCCTAAAGTTGTTCCTATTGGAGGTCCTGCACTTGCCTTTCCCCCTTCAACTAGCAATTCTACTGTTGTTGTTGGCATTATTCTTCAACCTCCTCTTCTTCATTTTCTCTTCTTATAACTTTAACCGCATCAAGACTTACTGTGATTGGTATTGGTACAGCAGCTCCTAGTAATTCTACAACTACTTTTTCTTTAGTTTTATCTACTCTTGTTATTTTTGCTTGTTCTCTCTTGTAAGGTCCGCTGATAATTTCAACAATATCTTTCTTTCTTATATCTACATCTTTCTTTGTCTGCTCTAGCATGTGTTCGATTTCTTTATATTCTATTTCTTTAGCTAGAACTCCTCTTGCGTAAGGAACGTTAAAAGCTGCTTGCTCAGCACTTAATTTGTCTTTTGATTCCAAGAATATGTATCCTCTCATTCCGTGAGGTCTTATAACTGAAAAAACAGGTAGCT